>DASPXX010000252.1:0-47919 GCA_035637095.1 Thermoanaerobaculia bacterium | reverse complement strand
ACAAGGCGGGCTTGGGGTCCCAAATGAGGTCGGGCCTCCGGCCCGTTCTCTTGAATGCCGGCGAGACGCCAGCGGTCCCAGGGGGGCGATGCTCGGCCCTCGTGCCGGAACTGGGACAGTTATTCTGTGACGAGCCCTAAGGGAGTTCCCCCGGCTCTGCCGGGGTGGCAGTAGAAGTTTGACATTTAAAGGAGTGTCCATCGTGGAAACTCAGGAGGGAGGCTGGCTGCTTGAACTTCACCAGGCTTCCGTGGTCGTTCGGCAGGCGCCGTCCCGAGGCCTTGTTGGGCGAAGAGGGAGACTGCTGGGCAAGCCCGGTGCCTTATCGAGCCTCTGTTCTCCGGAGCTGTATCGGAGTAGAATTACGTCAGCGACTCAAGGAAGCGGCGTTCTTCACCGGCCAACCCTGCGCCTCCAGCGGACAGCTGACGCCGCACGCTGAGGCGCGAAACGTTCGGCGGCAGGTAAGAACGTTAGAAGGCAAGACCTACAATGAGCTCACCCCTGCACATCACCCCGTTCTCGATCCGGATCGAGGCGGAGATCCTGTCTGACCTCCGAACGCGTATCCGCAACACACGCTGGCCTGATCAGGCACCAGGCACGGCCTGGGAGCAGGGGACTGACCTCGAGTACCTTAAATCGTTGCTTGTATATTGGGCCGACGAGTTCGATTGGCACGCACAAGAGCGCCTGCTGAACACGGCAAATCAGTTCCGCGCCAAGCTCGACGGCGGCCATATCCACTTCGTCCATGAGCGGGCCAGACGCGGGCACGGCATTCCGCTGATCCTGACCCATGGCTGGCCTAGCACGTTCGCCGAGCTGCTTCCGCTCGTACCGTTCCTGACCGATCCAGACGCCCACGGCATCGAGGGTCCCGCGTTTGACGTTGTCATCCCTTCACTGCCGGGTTACGGGTTTTCCGATCGGCCCGCTCAGGTGGGCGTGAACTATCAGCATGTCGCGGGCCTGTGGCATCGCCTCATGCGTGGCCTGGGCTACGAGCGCTACGGGGCTCAAAACGGAGATTTCGGGGCCGGGGTTGCCACGTTCATGGCATTGACCGATCCCGAGCCAGTGATTGGCGTCCACTTGAGTAATCTGGAGATAGCCCCTTACACCGGACCAGGGGCGCGGCCGCTGTCTGCAGCGGAGACAACCTATCGCGAGCGCAATGCGGCATTTTGGCAGGAGGAATTTGGTTACAAGGCAATCCAATCTACGAAGCCCCAGACGCTCGGATACGGGCTTAACGACTCGCCGGCTGGGCTCACCGCCTGGATTCTGGAGAAGTGGCGCTCCTGGGCCGATTCCCGCGGTAATCTCGATCAGCGCTTCTCCCGCGATTTCTTGTTAACCACGGTAACGCTCTATTGGGTCACCCAGACGATCACATCTTCGATGCGGGACTACTTCGACAACGACAACAGGCGGTTCCGAGTCACGCTTGGACCACAGGAGCTCGTCAAGGTGCCAACTGGCATCGCTGTCTTCGCCAATACGTTTGTCGATGAGGGAACACCTCCCCGTGAGTGGGCCGAACGCCTATACAACGTGCGCCGGTGGACCCCCATGCCGAGCGGCGGGCACTTCGCCCCAGCCGAGGAGCCCGAGTTGCTGGCCCGCGATATCGCGGCTTTCTTTGCCGGCCTATGAGGCGGCGTCCTCGATCGTGAAGCCCCGGCCGTCGTCCTCGACGGTGAGGCCGACCTCGACGGCGGGCGGAATCTTGCCGGGCTTGGCGGGCGCTGCCTCGAAGGTCACCGATGGAGAGTGGGCGGCATCCGCCTCCGCCGCCAGGGTGCTCATCGAGAGGAAGAGTTTATAGTGGAGGCATGGCTCCCTCCAGGCCGGGCGCGATCCTGTTCGGATCTGTGCTCCTCCTCGCGGCGACGGCGTCCTCGGCGCAGAGCGCGGAGCAGACCCTCGTGCCCGGCCAGGCCCGCGAATGTTCGATCGCCGGCGGGGCGGCGCACGTCTATCGCACTCAGGTGACGGATCTGCCGCTCCTCGTCACGGTCGACCAGAAGGGCATCAATCTGACGGCTGAGGCACAGGGGCCGGCGGACCGGCTCGCGGGCGACACGGGCGAAGTCCGCTGGGGGCCGGAGGTCCTGCTGCTGGAAAGCCCGGGCGAGTATCGGATCGAGGTCCGCCCCCGCGAGACTTCCGCCGGGCCTGGGTGCTACACGATCCAGGTGCAAACGCTGCCGGTCTCTCCAGATGGACGGCGAGACCTGGCCTTCGCGCTCCTGAGCCGCGCCGGCCAGGAGGCTTTCGCCAGGACCCCCGACGCGTGGCGCCAGGCGGTGGGCACCTACCGTAAGGCCCTCGGGGTCTGGCGCTCGCTCGGCGATCGCCGGTGGGAGGCGGAGACTCTCTCCGCCCTGGCCGCCTTGGAGCACGACGTGAGCGACCTGCGGCCGGCGGAGGAGGACCACGTGCGGGCGCTGGCGCTCTGGCGGGAGCTCGAGGAGCCGCATCGCGAGGCAGCCACGTTGAACCTGCTCGGCGTCACCCGCCTCGACGCAGGGGAGATCGCAGGAGCCCGCGAGGCCTTCCAGAGCGCGCTCTCCTCATGGCAGAGCCTCGGCGAGCGCTACGACGAAGGAGAGACCCGCAGCAACCTCTGCGGCCTCGAAGCGAAAAGCGGAGCCCTTCCGGCCGCGCTCGACTGCTTGAAGGGCTCCCTCGCTCTGTTCCGCGATCTCGGTGACCAAAGCCAGGAGGCTCGCATCCTCAACTGGATCGGCGGTATCGACGACCTCCTGGGGGAGCCCGACGACGCGCTGGACTCTTACCAGAAGGCTCTCACCCTGCAGCGGCAGCTCGGTGACCGCCAGGAAGAGGCCCGGACACTCAACAACATCGCCGTGGTCCATCGCGCTCTCGGCGAATGGCAGGAGGCGCTCCGCGTCTATGATCAAGTGCGCGAGATCCTGGAACCGATCGGCGACCGCTCGCTGGAGGCCGCACGCCTCAACAACATCGGTTTCACTTACACCAACATGGGGGAGCCGCAGCGCGCACTCCCCTTCCTGGAGGACGCGCTCGCAATACGCCGGAAGATCGGCGACCGCCCGAGCGAGGTCGTCATCCTGAACAATCGTGCGCTCGCCTGGCGCGGCCTCGGCGATCCGGACAAGGCGCTCGACGACCATCGACAGGCCCTGAAGCTGGCCACGGCGTTGGGCGACCGCGGGCTGGAGACGCTCAGCCGCCTGGGTCTCGCGGAGGTCCAGCTCGACCAGGGGGATGCTGCCTCGGCGCTGCGCGAGCTCGAGCCGGCCCTCGTCGTGCTGCGGGAGAGGGGCAACCGCCGCAAAGAGGCGCAGACCCTTCAGCTCAAGGGGCGCGCGCTCGCCGCGATCGGCCGGCCGCAGGAGGCCTTGCCCGTTCTCCAGGACGTCCTGGCGCGTTGCCGCGACCTGCGCGACGGCGCCGGCGAGGCCGAAGCGCTCCAGACGCTGGCCGCGGTGGAGCGATCGACCGGCCGCACCAGGGAGGCGCGCGCGCACGCCGACGCGGCGGTGGCGCGGGTGGAAGAGCTGCGGCGGACCGGCTTCGTCAGCCCCGCCTTGCGGGCGGCCTTCCTGGCCACGCAGCGCCGCGCCTACTCGCTGCTGATCGATCTGCTCATGGACCAGCACGCCGCCGAGCCGCAGGGTGGCTACGACCGGGCGGCTCTCGAAGTCAGCGAGCGGGCGCGCGCACGCAGCCTGCTCGACGTCCTGAGCTCCGGGAGCGCCGGGCACGACGGCAGCGCCGCCCCCGAGCTCCGCGAGCGGCGGCAGTCGCTGCGCCGCCGCCTGAGCGCCAAGGCCGATCAGCAGCTGAAGCCCGGCGCGAAGGCCGAAGCTCTGGGGAGGGAGATCGAGGCGCTCCTGGCCGAGCTCGACGGCGTCGAGGCCAACATCCGCCGGCTCGATCCGCACTACGCCGCCGTCTCCGAGCCGCGCACTCTCGGTGTCGAGGACGTCGCGAAGCTGCTCGATCCCGGCACCTTCCTCCTCGAGTACTCGCTCGGCGAAGAGCACAGCTATCTGTGGGAGATCGGAGCCGGCTCGTTCCACAGCTTCGTCCTTCCGTCGCAGCAGAAGATCGAGACGCTGGCGCGCCAGGTCTATGGAGAGCTGAGCACCTACGAAGCCGGGACCGGCGGCCGGGGAAGCGCGGCGGAAGAGCTGAGCCAGACCCTCCTGGGTCCGGTCTGGTCCGAGGTGGCGGACGGCCGCCGCCTGGTGGTGGTGCCCGACGCGGCGCTGCACCTCCTGCCATTCGGCGCTCTGCCCGCTCCTGATTCCGGCAGGCGTCTCCTCGGGCAGCTCGAGATCGCCTACCTGCCCTCGGCCACGACTCTGGCCCTGCAGCGGCAGCGGCTGGAGCAGCGCGCACAGGCCTCTCACTGGGCCGCGGTGATCGCGGACCCGGTGTTCACCGCGGACGATCCGCGCCTGCCCCACCCGTCCGGCGCTCCGCCGGCGAAAGCACCCACGAACGCTCCGCTCGCGAACCTCGAGCGCCTGTCCGCCACCGGGCGCGAGGCGCAGGAGATCGCGAAGCTGGCTCCCGCCGGCCAGGTTCTGACCGCGCTCGATCTGGACGCCAGCCGGGACGTGGTGCTCTCGGGCAAGCTCCGCGACTACCGCGTCGTCCACTTCGGCACCCACGGGCTGGCTGACACGCGCAACCCGGAGCTCTCCGGCCTCGTCTTCTCGCTGGTCGACGCCGCGGGCCGGCCGCAGGAGGGATTCCTGAGCCTGTCCGACATCTACGAGCTCGACCTCGGCGCCGACCTGGTGGTGCTCTCCGGTTGCCGGACCGCTCTCGGCAAAGAGGTCCGCGGCGAGGGGATCATGGGGCTCACCCGCGGTTTCCTCTACGCCGGCGTGCCGCGCGTGGTGGCGAGCCTCTGGCGCGTCGAGGACCACACCACAGCGGAGCTGATGACCCGCTTCTACCGTGCTTTGTGGCAGGACCATCTGCCGGCAGCGGCGGCCCTGCGGCAGGCCCAGCTGTCCTTGAAAGGCATCCCGCGCTACAGCGATCCCTACTCCTGGGCCGGGTTCGTCCTCCAGGGAGACTGGCGCTGAGACCTTTCAATCCGGGTGAGATAGCCGGCGGCCTCACGACAGTTTCGGAATGGAAGGCATGCGATCGGGCGACATCCCGGAACAAAGGAGACCGACATGGGCGTCAGAGAAAATTGGATCGTCAATCAAGCTGGACAAGGGCTCGATGCTGGAGATCACCTGGTCGTCGACAGCACGGGGATCTGGGTGAGGGAAAAGGCTCAATATTGGTGGAACGGTTCCATCGCAACCGACCAGAACATGAATCTCCTGGACGGGGAGGACGGACCCAAATACGTCCTCACCGACGATCAGACCACTCCCGGCACGCTGTTCTGCGATCACCTCCTCGAAGGTACGGGAGTGGTCTGGACCGCCCAGGAAGGCAGCATCTGAGGCGGCGGGACCGTCCCTTGCGCCCCCTCTCCCGGTCGTCGAGAGAGGGGGCGTTGTAACGAAACGCCTCCGTTCGTCGCCTAGAGGATTGAACCCCTCCGTCGAGGAAGGAGCCGCACCATGAACGTGAACGATCTCAACAACCTTGCGGCAGCCCATCGGGCGCGCGGCGAGGCGGCCGAGGCCGAGCGGCTCTACCTGGAGGCCCTGGCGACCAAGGAGAAGGCTCTGGGACCGGACCACCCGGACCTCGCAGTCACGTTCCATCACCTGGCGGCCCTGTTCGCCGACCTGGGACGGTCCGCCGAGGCGCGCTCGATCTACCGGCACGCGCTCGACATCTTCGTCAGGACCCTCGGACCGGCGCATCCCCACTCCCAGGCCTGCCGCGCAGGCTACGCGGGGCTCCACAAAAACTGATCGGAACATAAAAAGGCGCGGGAGCTGTGCGCTCCCGCGCAATAAGACCCCTCCACCACGCTCGTTCGTCCACTCGTGCCTCGCTCTTCAGGTTGCGTTGCAGGAGTTGATAACCTGATAGTGCACGGGGTGTGCCATGCGCTCCTCCCCGGGGCGGAGGGCCGCGGGAGCCGGCCGGGGCGTCCGGCGTCTGGACGGCGTCCAGAATTCCGACCCGGCCGCTCCCCCTCCGCCATCTGATATGCTGAGCCGTCGATGACACAGGCCGAACGCTTCCGGCGGGACGGCGTCCTCTTCCCGGTCCCGGTGCTGGCGGCGAGCGAGATCGCCTCTTGCCAGGCGGCGCTCCTGGAGCTGGAGGACCGGCTGGTCGAGCGCGGCCTCGGCGATCCGCGACGCATCCCTCTCCCCCATCTCGGTTTCCGCTGGGCGCTCGACCTGGCGACCCACCCGGCGGTGGTCGACGCGGTCGCCGCCGTTCTCGGACCGGACGTGCTGATCCAGGCGACGCTCATCCTCACCAAGCCGCCCGGCGATCCCGCGGTGGTCACCTGGCATCAGGACGGCACCTACTCCGGCCTGCACCGCTCGCCCAACGCCACGGCCTGGATCGCGCTCTGGGACAGCACGGCGGAGAACGGCTGCATGCGCGTGGTGCCGGGCTCGCACCAGAGCCCCATCCTGCCCCATGTGGCCTCGCGCGAGGAGCACCACCTGCTGCAGCACAGCCCCGAGATCGCGGTCGAGGTCGACGAGTCGCAGGCGGTGGACGTGGTCCTCCGCGCCGGCGAGATGTCCCTGCACCACAGCAACATCATTCACGGCTCGCGGCCCAACCGCTCGCCCTCGCGGCGCACCGGGTTCATCGTGCGCTTCGTCACCCCGGCCCTGCCGGCGAGCGACCGGCCGGTCTTGCGCGTCCGCGGCGGTGGCGACCTCTCTCACCTGCCGCAGGTCGAGGAGCTGCCGCCGGCCGATCTCGAAGCCGGCCTCGCCGCATGGAGCGCCCGCCGGTGAGCGCGCGCCTGTCTCCGGCCCAGCTCGACGCCTACCGGCGCGAGGGCGTCCTCTTCCCCGTCCCTGTGCTCGCGGCCGAAGAGGTGGCGCGCTACCGCACCGCGGTCGACGAGCTGGAGGCCCGCCTGGGCGGACAGCCGAAGCCGTCCGACATGTCGCAGCCGCAGCTCCATTTCCGCTGGGCGTTCGAGCTCGCGACGCACCCGGCCGTGCTCGACGTCGTCGAGGACGTGCTCGGGCCGGACATCCTGGTCCATTCGGCGTCGATCTTCAGCAAACCGGCGCGGAGCAGCTCGTACGTTTCGTGGCACCAGGACGGCGCCTACTGGGGGCTGAGCGAGCCGGGGGTGACCTCCGCCTGGATCGCCCTGTCGGAGAGCGCGCCCGAGAACGGCTGCCTGCGCGTCGTGCCGGGCTCCCACACGCGGCGCGTCCTCCCCTTCACCGAGACGCCCGGCGTGGCCGACAACCTGCTGGCGAGCGGGCTCGAGGTGGCGGTCGAGGTCGACGAGGCCGACGCGCGGGACGTGGTGCTCCGGCCCGGCGAGATGTCGCTCCATCACGTCGACATCGTGCACGGCTCGAACCCGAACCGCTCCGCGGTCAAACGCGTCGGCTTCGCGGTGCGCTATGTGGCTCCCCACGTCTCGCAGAGTCTCCAGCACCACGAGGTGCTCCTCGCGCGGGGCCGCGACGAGCACCACCACTACCGCATCCTCGCCACCCCCCCCACCGCCGGCCTCGAGGAAGGGCTCGCCGCTCAGAACGAGTTCTCCCGCCGCTGGCGGGAGATCCGGTTGGGGCGGTGAACGATTGGATCGGTGAGCGGCCGGCTCACGCGCGCTGGCTGGCCTTCCACTTTTATTACCACGGCCAGCAGGACTTCCTGCTCGAGCATCTGCTGCGCCCGCTCGTCGCATCGCTCCTGCGCCAGCGGGAGATCGACAGCTTCTTCTTCGTGCGCTCCCTGCTGGGTGGACCGCACATCCGGCTGCGGCTTCGCCTGCGCGGCACCGAGGAAACCATCGCCGACGCCGTGGAGAGCGCAGCCGAGCGGTTCTTCCAAGCGTCCCCGTCCCTGGAGCCGATGCCCGAGGAAGAAATCCAGCGGATCAACCGCGCCATCCTGAAGCGCGATCCCGCAGAAACGGATGATTCGATCTATCCCGACAATTCCGTGTGGTCGGCCCCTTTCCATCCCGAGGTCGAGCGCTACGGAGGCCCCGAGCTCCTCGCGGAATCGCTCGCTTTCTTTGCGGTGTCGAGCTGCCAGACCCTGCAGTTCCATCATCAACAACATCATCACCACCAGGAGGGGGATCCCGCGGCCCGGCTGCTGCCCTTCGCCCTGTATCTCCTCAGCTGCCAGGCCCTCGGGTTTGTCGGGACCACTGACGACTTCCTCGCTCTGGTGGCCTATCCGGTGCGCAGCTGGGAGACCACGCCCCCGTCGCTGGTGGAGCGGGGCGATCAGGTTTTCGCGAGCCAGAAGGCCACTCTCCTGGAGACTCTGCGGCGCACGGTCGAGGAGCTGACCGCCGGCAGGCTCCCCCGCTGGGAGACCGAGGCGGCACGCCGGCTCGGCTGGGCGGTGCAGCACGCGACGGCGCGCCGCGGGATCCTGGGCAATCAGCTCCACATGACCGCCAACCGCCTCGGTCTCAGGAATGCGGAGGAGGTCTATGTGGCGCGCCTCCTGTGGCGGACGGCGACCGAGCTGGCCGGCTCCGAGCCGCTCCTCTGGAACCGCCTGGGGCGGCATCTGCGCGCGCGCGCGGCGCCACCTCCGGACGATCGCTCGATCGAAGGCCTGCTGCCCGCGATTCTCGAACAGCTCTGGTTGTGATCAATCGGAATCTGCCCGGCCGTCGACCGCGGCCAGCCATCCTCGCACTCCGTCGGGCTGGGGATCGAGGTGGTGCATCCCGGCGGCGTTCCAGCCTTCGCCGGGTGTGAGGACCGGGCTCTCCGGCGCTTCGCGCTCGCGGTAGCGGTCGGGCGTCAGCTCGAGGATCTCGAACGCGCGCACCTGCCGCCCGTAATAGGGCCGGCAATCCTGGGCGAAGCGGAAGAGGCGGTCCTGCCAGCGGCAGAGCCGGCCCGCCGGCCGGGCAGAGCGCGCGTCGCCGCGGACGAGCGGGCTCCGCGGATGCTCCCGCCAGGGGCCGGTCAGGTCGTCGGCCAGGAAGAGGCGCAGCGTGTCGTGACGGCCGTTCGCGTCGCACGCGAAGAGGAACCAGCGCCCCTCCGCCTGGACCGGCGAAGGATCGGCGAAGCGGCCCGGAACGAGGTCCCGCACGAGCTCCCATCCTTCGGGGAAGGCCGCGGCGCGATAGAGGCGGATGCTCCCCGCCTCCAGCGACTCCGGGATCATGTAGTGCTCGCCGGCGTGAGCGAAGACGTAGGGGTAGGAGAGGTGGAACGGCTCGCGCAGGACGATGCGCCGGTACTCCCAAGCAAGCCCGTCGCGGCTCTCCGCGAGGCCGACCTCGCCCAGCTCCGTCGCCGTATTGAGCACCTCGAAGAACATGTGCCAGCCGCCTTCCGGAAGGGACCGGCGGACCAGGAAGGGATCGGCCACGAAACCGGCGCAGACGTCCGTGACCTGCTCGCGAGAGATCACCGGGCTCGCAATCCCCGGGACCGGCGCGAGAGCCAGAGGCGAAGGCCCCGCCGCGAGGCCGATCGACCAGGCGGGATAGGTCATGAGCTGCGCTCGCGCGCTTCGCTGTAGATGTCCGCGAACCGCGCCGTGATCGCCGCGGGATTCCAGTGGCGCTCCATGTACTCTCGCGCCTCCCGCCGCTTCGCCTGGCGGTAGCCGCCGTCCTCCACGAGCTCGCGGAGCGCCCGGCGCAGCGTCGCGGGTCCCGCCACGATCCACGGATGCTCGCGCGTGCCGGTCACCTGCTCGAGCGCGTCGACGGTCTGCGCATCGAGCCCGGCGATGGTGGCGAGCCCCTGGGAGAGCGCCTCCAGCGAGCACATGTGGTAGCTGCCGGTGACGATCTCGTCGATCGCGATGTCGCACTCCTGGCGCAGGCGCATCGCCTCTTCCCAGGGCGCTTCGGTGACGAAGCGGTGCCGGAAGCCGCTCTCCAAGACCGGCAGGGTCTCGCGCACCCCCTTGCTGCCCCACCCCTCGGTGTCCAGGCACTGCGGCGGCGTGAAGGCGACGACGGGAGGGTCGTTCTCCAATCCCAAAGGCCGGTGGAGCGGATCGTCGATCGGCACCGCGTTCGGCACCGGACGGCACTCGGGGTAGAAGCGGACGTGGTACTGCGCCACTACGAGCTTGAGGAGAGAGGGCTCGGCGAGAGCCGGCTCGAACTGAGCGAACCGCGGGGAGTGGAACTGGATGACCGAGGGCTTCTCCCTGGCCAGGTCCCATGCCCAGGGATAGGTGGTGAACAGGAAGCTCTCCCGCCACCAGTTGTGGTAGTGGAGGACGTCCGCCTCCGCGAGCAGGCGGGCCACCAGATCGGGTCCGTCGTCCATCAGCGCATCGCGCCCGTAGACGCGCGAGCCGAAGGCGTGATCGACGTTCAGGAGGCGCGCCTCCAGCCCTCCGATCCGTTGCACCTGGGCCAGGCGGACGGGGGCTCCCGACAGCGCGCCATCGGACAGGTGGAGAACCTTCACGGCTGGCTTACTATAGTTGAGATGCCTCTGCGCTTTCACTGGAGCCTCTCGCAGGCCGGAGACCGCTGGCGCAAGACCCGCTCCCCGGAGACCCAGTCCGGCGTGCCGAGCCTGCCCGCCCACATTGAGTTCTGCCGCTGTGCCGAGAGGAACGGCATCGACTCGCTCCTCCTCGCCTTCAGCTTCGCCCGTCCCGATCCGGTCGTCCTGGCGAGCGCCCTCGGCGTGGCGACCGGGACGATCACGCTGATGATCGCCTGCCGCCCCGGCGTCTTCGCGCCCGCCGTCTTCGTGCAGCAGATCAACACGTTGTCGGCTCTCCTCGGCGGGCGCGTCTCGGTCAACCTGGTGGCGGGCCATTCGCCGCACGAGCACGGCTATTACGGCGATTTCCTCGCGCACGACGAGCGCTACAGCCGGGCCGGGGAGTTCCTCGACATCTGCGCCGCCTTCTGGCGCCGCGACGGGGAGGTCGAGCACCATGGCCGCTACTACCAGGTCGAGAAGGGGCGCCTGGGCACGCCGTTCGTTTCGGCGCGCCGGAGCGCCCCCGAGATCTATCTGAGCGGCAACTCGCCGCAGGCGGAGGCCCTCGCGGCCCGCCATGCCACCTGCCTGCTGCGCTACCCCGACACCCCGGAGCGGCTCCGCGACGCCGCGCGGCCGCTCCTCGACCAGGGGGTCGAGGTGGGCCTGCGGCTGGCGATCCTCGGCCGGGCGACCGGCGACGAGGCGCGGCGCGACGCCGCCGCCTTGCTGGAGCAGGCCGCGAACCGGTCCGGAACCGCCCGCCGCGACTTCGTCCGCCGCACCGACTCGGTGGCTTTCCGCTCGACCCTCGACCTGGCCGAGCAGGGCGGCTCCCCGTGGCTGACCTCCTATCTCTGGACCGCGCTGGTCCCTTATCTGGGGGAGGTCTGCCTCATAGGCTCCGCCGAAGAGATCGCCGCCGGCCTCCAGGAGCTCGCCGGAGCCGGCATCAGCCATTTCCTCCTCTCCGGCTGGCCCGACGAGGACGAGATGGAGTTCTTCGGCCGCGAGGTGCTGCCGCGGCTTCCGTGATCGCGCACATGACCCGTGCACGAGCAGTCCGCGGCCTCTGCGTGGCGGCCGTCGCGGCGTGTGTCGCCTGCCGTCCCGCAGCAGGGAGGCGGCCGGACGTCATCGTCTATCTGGTCGACACGCTGCGCGCCGATCACCTCGGCTGCTACGGGTATCCGCGCGGAACGTCTCCCCGGATCGATGCCTTCGCCGCGGAGAGCGTGCTCTTCGAGCACGCGGTGGCGCAGTCGGCGTGGACCCGGCCCGCCGTCACCTCCCTCCTGACCGGTCTCGAGCCGCACACCCATGGAGTCCAGCAACGCCTCGATGCGCTTCCGGCGTCGTTCGACACGCTTCCCGAGATCCTGCACCGGGAGGGCTACCAGACGGCAGCCTTCGTTTCCAGCGCGGTGATCACCGCGAAGTTCGGGTTCGGCCAGGGATTCGACGTGTTCCGGCAGCGGACCAAGGAAACGATCGAGCCGGAGCGCACGACCTCGGAGTGGGTGAACGAGGAGGCGCTGCGGTGGCTGGAGCAGCGGGATCCGGACCGCCCGTTCTTCCTCTTCCTCCACACCCTGGACCCCCACATGCCCTACCGGCCGCCGGAGCCCTTCCGCCGGCGGCTCGCCCCGGACGCCGATCCCCGCGCCGGGCTGCTGGAGCACGTCGTCGCGTTGCGCGACGGTCTGCAGCCGACCTCGGCGCGCGACCGGGAGGAGATTCCCGCACTCTATGACGCCGAGATCGCAGGCAACGACGCCGCGTTCGGCCGCCTGATCGCGGGGCTGCGGGCGCGCGGGCTCTCCGAGCCTCTCCTGCTGGTCTTCGTCTCCGACCACGGCGAGGAGCTCTTCGATCACGGCGGATGGGAGCACGGCTCGACCCTCTATCAGGAGCTGGTCCACGTCCCCCTCCTCCTCAAGCTGCCGTGGGGAGCCGGCGCCGGACGGAGGATCGGAGAGACGGTGCGGCAGGTCGACGTTCTCCCGACGATCCTGGACGTCCTCGGCGACCAAATTCCGCAAGGCCTCCAGGGAAGGAGCCTGCTCCCCTTGCTCCAGGCGCCCTCGCGCCGGCCGCCGGCGGCGTTCTCGTCTCTCGACCTGGACGGACGGCGGATCGAGAGCGCCGTCCTGGGCAACCGGAAGCTGATCCATACGCTCGCCCACGACCGGAGGCCCGCCGGCATGGAGCTGTACGATCTCGCGGCAGATCCCGGCGAGCGGCGGAACCTCGCGGCGGCCGAACCTTCCACGGTCCAGGGCCTGGCATGGCTCATCGAGCGGCGGGCGCGAGCCGGAGCGCCGCCGGACGCCTCCCGGGTGACCCTGGACCGCGAGTTGGAAGAGCAGCTCCGGGCGCTCGGTTACGTGCGCTGACTCGCTTGCCTCAGAGCCTTCGGATCTTCTGATAGACCGCCCGCAGGCCGGGAAATCTCATCAGCTTCTCGCGCAGGCGCCAGGTGATCGTCCCGGTGACGGAGCGGAGCGTCTCCGCCAGACGGTCGCGTTCCAGCCGGGCTGTCCGGAGCTCCTCCTCTTTCAGCGCCGCCGCGGGCTGAGCGCGCCGGACCTGCCGGAGCTCCTCTTCCAGCTCCCTCACCCGGTGATCGAGCCATTGCCTCTGTTTGTCGAGGTCCGCGGCCACGTTCTTGAGATGCGGGATCCAGCCCGCCCAGTCGCGCAGGTAGACCGCGGCGGCCCGGGATTCCTCGGCAGGATCGGCAGGTCCCTCGCGCTGGTGCTCCGCGATCACCTCCTCGTAGAGCGCGACGAGGCGGTCGAGAGCCGGCTCCAGGCCCGCCTCCTCCCGCACCCGGCGCGACACCTCGGCGGCGTCGCGCGCGTCGTAGCGCTCGATCTCCCGCAGGATCAGCTCCGGGACGAGCGGGTGGCGCAGGGTGCGCAGGCCGAGATTCAACCGGCGCAGGGCATCGAGCTCGGCGCCGGTGACCATCTGCCCGAGGCCGCGATAGTCGCAGAGCACCACCGCCGTCCCCACGGCCAACGCCTCCAGCGCGCTCTTGGCCTTGGCGAAGACGAGGTCGTATTCCGCGATCACCTCGCCCGGATGGGCCAGGGACCGCCCGACGCCCGAGCCCACGACGTCCAGTGGGAGGCCGGCACGCCGGCAGGCTTCCTCGACCGCCGGCAGGTGGGTGTCCTCCCGGGCGTAATTGCTGAAGACCAGAGCCCGCCGCGGGCGCTCGGGAAGCGGGCCGCGCGGCGGGAACCTGTCGAGGTCGACCCAGTTGAGGAGGACCCGCACCCGCTCTTCCGGAATTCCGTGCTCGAACAGGACGCGGTCGCGGTTCGTCCAGTCGACCGCCAGGTAGCGGCGAATGCGCGGAAAGAGCGGTGGGGTGTCGTGCCAGACCGTCCAATCGTGCGTGGCAAAGATCCCGGACACGCCGGGGAAATGCAGCATGGCCGTCATCGCCTGCTGGTGGTGGTGCCCATGGATCACGTCCGGAGGAGCCCCGAGCCGGGCGAGGTCGTCGACCACGGGGACCGTGGCAGCGCGGATCTCCTCCGCGATCTCGCCGAGATCGGGGCTGTAGACCAGGGGTGTGTGCCCCCGCCGCAGGAGTCCCAGAGCGGCCTCTTTGATGTAGACCTCCGTCCCGGTGCGGGACGCCAGGGTGATGTTCGTGAACAGGATGCGCAGGGGCCGGCTCATGCGGTGTGCCCGAGCTCGCGCAGGGCGCGGGCCAGCGGCAGGAAATGCTCGCGGAGAGGCATGCTCATCGGCCCTCTCTCAGCTCCTTCGCAACAAATTCCTCAACAGCCAGAGACGGGACATGTCCGGGCGGTTCTCCTGCGCCGTCTCCTGGCTCCTGGCATACCGCTCGGCCTCCAGGCTCTTGGCGTACCGCTCCGCCTCTTCGCGCATCTGGCGCAGCGTCCGGTTTTCTTCCTGCAACTGGCGGACGAAGGGGTAGGGCTCGGCGGACAGGGAACCGGACACGAGGGGAAAATAGTTGCCTGTCAGGGTGCTCTGCGTACGGCCGTCCATATAGCAGGCCGTGAAGGCGCGCCGCGGCAGCGGCGTCGGGTTCACCCCGGAGCGGTGGATCAACCAGTTGTGGAGCAGAACGGCATGGCCCGCCTCGACCTCGAGCGGCTGGACGCGCTCCGGCAGGCAATAGCGCTCCACGTCCTCCTCCTCCACCGTGCTTCCGTAGAGGCTCAGCAGCCCCAGACGGTGGGTCCCGGGGACCACGTCCATGCAGCCATTGGCCCGCGTCGCGGGGTCGAGGGCGACCCAGACGGTGACCAGGGGGTCGCGGTCGAGGGCCCAGACGTCGCCGCCGTCCTGGTGCCAGGGGAGAATCGTGCCCTGCCCCGCCGGCTTGTTCATCACCATGGCGCGAAAGATGGAGACGGCGGAATGCTGGCCGTACTGGCATGCACAGATCTCCAGAAAGAGGGGGTGCTTGACCAGGCGCGAGAAGAGCTCGTCCGTCTCCAGACCCTGGATCTTGCGGTAGAGGATCGTACCGCCCTCGAAGCTTCCGACGGCCGCCGGCAGCTCCTCATAGGCGCCGCCGGTGTCGAGCTGCATCTGCACGTCCGGATTTCTCACGCTTCCGAGCGCGAGGTCGTCGGCACGCTGCTTCAAAGCCTCCAGCGCCTCCGGCTCTAAAACCTTTCCGAGGTGCAGGAAGCCGTCGCGGGAATAATCGTTCCATTGCTGCTCGGTCAACATCGTGCTCCCCTCCATGCTCTTTCTTCTCCGGCGCAGCAGAGCGCGACCGGCGAAGCCGGCCGAGCTCTCGAGATGTTTGACGACCGCCCGCAGGCGCCACGTTTCCGCATCGCCGGCCTCGCGTTCCAGAGCGAGCGCACCGAGGGCCGCCCCCGCCAGCTGGCCGGCCGGCCAGCCGAACAGAGCCGCTTCCGGCGCCTCACCGGCTTCCTGCTGCCAGCCAAGCCGCGCCAGCAGCAACTGCCAGCGCCTCCCCTCGCGCAGCCCGATCGACGCGCGCGCGCCCTCCATCGTCCCCCGAGCCTCCTCGCGCCGGCCCCAGAGGCGGCGGAAGGCCTCCAGCAGCCCCCCCTCCTCAGCGATCGCCGCCGACAGGCACCAGGTTTCCATTCCGACATGGGCGAGGGCACCCTGCAGCTTGATGCGCGTATAGGCATCGCGGTAGATGCCCAGGCAGGGGACCGCGGCAGCCGTTGCGAACACCAGCGGGTGATACCGGGACGACACCACCAGGGCCGCTCGCTGCGTGAGCCAGACGACCGGCTCCGGTGGCATCACGGGAAGCAACGTACAGGCGATCCCCTCCATCCGCAAGAGCTGGCAGAGAGCGGACCCCACTCCACCGTCCTCGTCTCCCGGGCGGCCGAGCGGCCCGACGTGCGGCAGGAAGGCGAGATGCAGCCCGCTTTCGGCGACGATCCTGGCGAGCTGCGCGGCGAGGCTGGAGAGGCGCGCGCGAAACGCCGGATCCAGGGTGACGGCCAGGAACGGCTCCTCCGGGCAGGCAGGGACCTCCTCCGCGGCAGGCGGGCGCCCGGCGAGGAAGAACGCATCGTCGGGCTGGTAGCTGAGCCGGTCCGGCGGCACTCCCATCTGCAGCGCCAGCGCCGCCGAGGGGAGCTCGCGGACTCCCAGGTGCGTGACGCCGGCCAGGGCTTCCGCCAGCGCGGCCCGTTCCGCCGCGGCGAGCTCGGGCCCGATCGTCTGGCCGCCGGTGGCGACCGGGAGGTCTCGCCGCCGTGCCTCGCGCAGCAGCTGGACCCGCTGACGGAGGAGATCGGGCCAGGACGAGCAGAGGTTGCCACCTCCGGAGAGAAACAACCCGTCGGCATCGGCGAGAGCCCCGGCCGCTGCCGCGCCGCGCCCGATCACGGTCACCTGGACCGCGGGATCCTGCCGGCGCAGCGCCGCGAGGTTCGCCGCGAGCATCGCCTCGTCGCCGACGTGGAACAGCTCGGCGCCGACATCGGCGACGACAACCAGGGAACGAGGGGGGGACTGCGATTTCAAGACTGCGCCAGTCTATATCAGCAGTCCTGCGGCAGGCGTCGGCAGTCGAGAGCCTCGACGCCCGCTGCCGGAAGCCGCTGGCGAGCGTCCCTCCAGGGCCATGGCATAGATCTCCTGGAACCGGCCGGCGATCGCCTCGGCGCTCCAGTAACGCTCCATGTACTGTCTTGCCTCCCGGCGCTTGGCCCAGCGATAGTCCGCATCCTCGACCAGATCTCTCAGCTCCCGCTCCAGGGTTTCCGGACCGGCCACGACCCAGGGGTGGTCGCGCGTGCCGGTGACCGCTTCGAGGGCGTCGATCGTGCAGCTGTCCAGCCCGGCGACCGTGGCAAGCCCCTGGGACAGGGACTCCAGGGAACACATGTGATAGCTGCCGGTGACCACCTCGTCGATCGCGATGTCGCACCTCTGCCGCAGCCGCATCACCCGGTCCCAGGGCGTATTGGTGGCCAGGAGATAGCGGAAGCCCCGCTCGAGCACCGGCATGGTCTCGGCGAATCCCTTGTCGTACCAGCCCGTCCCGTCGCAGACCGGCGGCGTATAGGCCACCACCGGCGGCTGGTTGTCGAGCTCCAGGGGACGGTGCAGCGGATCGTCGATGGGGACGGCGTTGGGCACCGGGATGCACTCGGGGTACTCGCGCACGTGGTACTGGGCGACCACCAGCTTGAGCAGCCCCGGCGCGCCGAGCTGCTTCTCGTACCAGGGCGCCCGCGGCGAATGGAACTGGATCACCGACGGTTTGCGCCGGACCAGGCTCCAGGCCCAGGGGTGGCGCTGGAAGAATTCCCCCTCCCGCCACCAGTTGTGGTAGTGGACGACGTCCGCCTCCTTCAGGAGGTGGGCGAGGCGGTCGCGGTCCTCGTTCATCAGCACGTCATGCGGGTAGCTCCGGTATCCGTAGGAGAGGTCTTCGGAGATCAGGTGAGCGGTCAACCCGGCGATCCTCTGCACCTGGACCAGGCGGTAGGGGGCCGCCGAGAGCGGGTCCCAGGAGATGTGCACCACCCGCCAGCCGGTCTTCACCATTTGAGCGATCGTAGCACGCGCTTCCGGGTCATCCGCACTGCTATGATCCCGCCTATCATGGCAATCGAGAACATTTCCGACACCGCGCGCTGGGTCGCTGTCTACCGAGCGATGGAGACCGCGCGCCCCGACGCGATCTTCCGCGACCCGTTCGCCGAGCGGCTGGCCGGGGAACGCGGCCACCAGATCGTCGACGAGATGCCGAAGGGGCGCGCCTTTGCGTGGCCGATGATCGTGCGGACGGCGCTCTTCGACGAGATCATCCTCGACGTGGTCCAGACGAAAAACGTCGATCTCGTGGTGAACCTCGCCGCCGGGCTGGATGCGCGCCCGTGGCGGCTGCCATTGCCCCCGTCACTGCGCTGGGTGGACATCGACCTCCCCGGGATTCTCAACTACAAGACCGAGGCGCTGCACGACGAAAAACCGGTGTGCCGGTACGAAGCGATCACGGCCGACCTGACGGACGTGTCCGCGCGCCAGACTCTCTTCGCTCGACTCGGTGCCACCGCGACGCACGCGCTCATCTTGAGCGAGGGGCTGCTGGTCTATCTCCAGCCGGAGCAGGTGGCGGCGCTCGCCACCGATCTCCACGCGCAGCCGAGCTTCGCGGAATGGCTGATCGATCTGGCGAGCCCGAAGCTGCTCGAAAGGATGAAGCGGATCTGGGGAAAACAGCTGGAGTCGAGCGGGTCGCCTTTCGTCTTCGGCCCCAAGGAAGGGACGGAGTTCTTCCGGTCCTACGGCTGGCGCGAGGCGCAGTTCCGGTCGACCTGGGAGGGGTCGCTGCGGCTCAACCGCACGATGAAAGGGGCACGGTTCTGGAACCTGCTCGGCCGGTTCTATCCGAAAAAGATGCGGGAGGAGTTCAAGCGGTTTTCCGGGACTGTGCTGCTGGAGCGGGAGTGAGGGAAGTCCGGTTCGTCAAGGAATATAGAAGTGATCGCGCTGGAAATACGGCGACCGCCCGCTGCCGTCCTGGAATACCGTGTAGGCGTCGACCACGAGCAGCCGCTTGTTGAGATAGCAGGCGAGCATCACCCGCGCGAAGGCGTGAACGTAGGCGGCCCGGAACGCGACGGCGGCGTGGAGAGCGACTCCGTCCGTGAACGGTTCCGCTGGGACCTCCCCCCAGTCGTGGGGCTCGGGCGCGCCGGCCCCCCAGGTCCGCACGATGAGCTGTCCGTCCCGGTCCGCGATCTCCAGGTGATGAATGCCGGTGGACGCGCTGTCGAAGTTGACCCAGGTGCCCACCAGCGGCGCGAGGTCGACTGGACGGAGCGCATGCGGGCTTTCCAGGCGGTCCCGGGTGCGCGAGATCTGGAGCGATGGCACGGCGGCTCCCTCAGCGATGGAAGAACTCGCGGGTGAAGTAGTTGGAGCGGCCGCTGCCGTCCTTGAAGGTGTTGAAGGTGTCGAGGACGAGGATGCCGCTCTTGGTGTAGGCGGCGAGGATCGTCTCGACGAAGCCGAAGTCGTAGACCGCGCTGAAGGCCATGCCCTCGTGCGAGTGGACGTTTGCCGCATGCGCCGTGGCCGCGGCTTCGCCCCAATCGTGGAGGTCGGGCGATCCCGCTGCCCAGGCATGCACGAGGAAGATGCTGTTCCGTTCGGCGAGCACCATGCGCACGATGCCCCCGGTCTGCTTGTCGGTGTTGTGCCAGGTGCCGAACATCGGCGTGGGATCCACCTGGCCGCCGCCAGGAGCCTCCCCCGCGAGCCGGTCTTCCAGGCGTACGCTGCTCACGTCCATACGGCTCTCCTCGAAAAGGCGATCGACTGCCATGAGCGATCGTAGCATGGAGGCCCTCACCCCCGGCCCCTCTCCCGCGAGCGGGAGAGGGGTGCAGGTGAGCCAAGAAACAGCCGGACCTTTTCCAAGCCTAACCCTCTCCCCTCTCCCTCTTGTGGGAGAGGGGCCGGGGGTGAGGGTCCCAGTTCTCCCGCCACCGCGACCCCGCATCCGGCGCGGCTCTGTCATACCAGGTGCTCCGCAGGCTCTTGAACCCGGGCAGGCGGGGCTCCACCACCTCGGACCAGAAGCGCTCCACGTCGCCGAAGGTGCGCAGGCGCGACGGGCGCTCCGGGTCCCAGGCGGCGAGGAGCTCGCGCTGCCTCTCCCCCAGACTCGCCACGATGTCCGCGACCATCCGCTCTCCGGCCTCGCGGCGCGCCTCGCCGGCATCGCGGCCCATGGCGAAGAGGGGGAACGTGGGCGCCTCCGGGATGCGGGAGACGTCGACGAGGTCCGGCTCGATGGCCCAGAGGAGCGAGGTCTCGACCTTGCCCGCGTGATCGCCGTCGGCACCGTCGCCCGGGAAGCCCGGACGGTTGGCCTCGAAATCCGGCAGGCCGAGGAGGCGCATGCGGAGCCACGGCTGCAGGAGGTCGACCAGGGTCTTCAGGTCTTCCCAGTTGGGACCGTAATGGCCGGTCAGGAGGATTGCCGCCCGGAACCCCAGGACCTCAGCCGCCCGCACGTGATAGCAAACGTTCTTGAAGTGGACCCACGGCGGGATCGCGGTCAGCCAGGGCCGCGCCTCGCCGATCTCCCGCTCCGCCCAGATCGCATAGCCGCCGATCTCGTGGACGTGCCAGGGGTCCGGCGGCGCCACGATGCCGCCGTGCTCCCGCGCCGCCCGCACCACGAGGCCGTGCGCCTTGAGCAGGTCGAGGCCGAGCACGTTCTGCGGGCCGTGCGGCTCGCAGAGCCCGTAGGCGAGCCAGACCGCCGGACAGGCCGCGAAGGCCTCCTCCAATTCGTGCGGAAACATCCTTTCCCAACGGACCTCGCGCATCGGCCCCCCTCCCCAGGTAAGAGGGATAAGATCAAAGTGACAATACAACGGGAGCATGGGCCGATGTCGATTGAAGAGCAGCGCGCGCGGTTCCTGGAGGATGGTTATCTGATCGTCCCGGACGCTTTGACGCCCGGGGAGCTGGCCCCCCTCCGGCAGGCGGCCCGCGCCGCCGAGGCGCGGTGGCGGGAGGATCTGTCGCTCCCCGGCGTCCGCCGTACCGATCTCGAGCAGGTGCTCGGGATCATGGAGCACGACCCGGTATTCTTCGCCCTCCTCGAGCACCCGCGGATCTTCCCTCTGGTCCGGGACCTCCTCGGGCCGGACGTCATGATGCTCGACCACGACTACTTCATGACGCCGCCTGGCGCCGAGATCCCCAACGGCTGGCATTTCGATTTCAACATGCCCGCGGTGGACCACCCGCGGTCGCTCCTCATGGTCAAGGTCTTCTACGTGCTCGAAGACATCCCGGACGACGGCGGAGCGACGCTGGTCCTGCCGCGCTCGCACCGGACTCCCCTGGACGCGGAGATGCCGAACGCCGAGGTCCCCGAAGATCTCCCCGGAGCCGTGAAGATGGCGCTCCCGGCCGGCTCGGCCTACCTCATCACCGGGAGGACCTATCACTCGGCGGGCAACAACCGCTCGGACCGCTACCGGCACCTACTGATCTACACCTACGGCCACAAGTGGATGCGGATGTGGGATGAGTACCGGCCGTCGGCGAGCTTGGCCGCGCGGGCGGAGACGCCGGTGCAGGAGCAGCTGCTGGGGTTGACGGATCCGTATGGGCCCCCCGCCCGACCTCACCCCCCGTCCCCCTCTCCCATCGCCCACCCTTCCCCCGGGAGAGGGGGCGCCACCGCCCAGGACCCTCACCCCCAGCCCCTCTCCCGCAAGCAGGAGAGGGGAGAACGGCAGAGGCTGGGCGAGGTTCCCCCTCTCCCGGGCGGACGTGAGTGCGGATGGGAGAGGGGGTTAGGGGGTGAGGGTCAACGGCGGTCCTATGCCGACGACGGCTACCTGATGATCCACGACGCCCTGACGCCGGAGGAGCTCGCGGCGGTGCGCCAGGCGGCGGATGCAGCCGAAGCACAGTGGTGGGAAGATCTGTCGCTCCCCGGCACGCGCATCCCGGAGTTCCTGGAGATCGAAGGGATCATGCGCTACTCGCCTCTCCTCGCCGATCTCGCCGAGCATCCGCGCATCTTTCCTCTCGTACGGAAGGTCCTGGGGCCGGACATCTCGATCATCGATCACGCGTACTACATCACCCCTCCGGGAGGGACGCTCGACGGCGACGCCTGGCACACCGATGTGCGCACGCGGGTGCGCGGCGTGTGGCATGCCGGCTCGACGATGATGGTGCGGGTGATGATCGCGCTGGAGGACATCGGCCAGGACGGCGGCGCGACGCTGATCCTGCCCGGCACGCACCGGCAGCCGGACGACACCCCGATCCCGCGCGTGGCCACTCCCGAAGAGATGCCCGGCGCCGTGCGGCTGACCTGCCGCGCCGGCTCGGCCTACTTCTTCCATGGCAACGTGGTTCACTCGGCGGGGACGAACCGCAGCGCCACGACCCGCCGCGTCCTCCTCTACAACTGCGGGCACAAGTGGATGCGGATCTGGAAGGGGCACGAGCCCTCGGCCGAGATGATCGCGCAGGCTGCGACCCCGATGCGCCGGCAGTTGCTGGGGCTCACCCCGCCCTACCGGGGTCCGGAGGTGGAGATCGAGACGCCGGAGGTCTGGCGTGGAGCCAAGGCCATGCTCGGCTTCGCCCGGCGTTTCCGGCCAACACGGAGAACTCAGGAATGGATGGACGAGCTCCGCGAAGGCGAGAGCTGATGGCTGGAACCCCACGCCGACCGTAGAACCTCCAGGTAACGCGCCACTACCGCCTCCCGCGAACACATCTCCTCCACCCTCGCGCGCAGGCGGCGGCCCCAGACCGGCCCGACCTGCGCGATGGCGCTCCGCATCGAAGCGAGATCCGGCAGGCCGTCCGCATTGCTGTCGACAAACAGGATCTGCTCCGGAAAGACTTCGGGCAGGGCACCCACCCGGGTCGCGATCACCGGCGTTCCCAGCAGGCCCGCCTCGACCGCAACCATCGGGAAGCCCTCGTGCTGTGAGGCGATCACCACCGCGTCGACGCTCCTCATGAGGGTCCCCACGTCGCGGCCCGGAGGGAGGAAGCGCACCCGCTCGGCGATCCCCTGCCGCTCGGCGAGGGACATCAGACCGGCAGCGGTCTGGAGGGGAGTGTCGAGCGCCTGGATCAAGAGATTGCAGTCGAGGGCAGCGGCATTTTCCACCAGCCAGGCCGCGTTCTTCTGGGGCACCAGCCGGCCGAGGAAGCCGAGGGTCCGGCGCCCTGCCGGGAACAGCTCGACACGCGGCCCGCACAGGCGGTCGGCCGAGCAGGTGTTGGGAATGAACACGGCGCCCGGGATGCGCCGCGCCACCGCCGGGCTGACGCAGACCGTCCGATCGATCACCCGCCTCCAGCGGCGGTGGAAACCCGGGCCATCCACCGGCCGGTCGGTGTGCACGACCCGCACCGAGGCCGGCCGGCGCTCGAGAGAAGAGAGGACGTCCGGCACGGCGTTGACCACCCCATACCAGAGCACGGCGTCCGCGGTCCGGAAACAGGGCCGCAGCTCCCACCGATGACGGATGAAAGTCGCCTTGCCGAATCGTTCCTCGAGCTCCTCGCGCATCGTCACCTCGACCGTGACCGGAGCGTTGTCGAGAGCGCAGACCTGAAGATCGACCTTGCTGCGCAACCCCTCCGCCACCGCCATCATGGCCGTCTCGCCCCCGCCGAGGAGGACGTGCGGGAAGACGAGGCAGACCCTCACGGCCGGTAGAACGACGCGTCGAACGGCTGCCCGAGCGCGGCCCTGCCGATCGTCGCCAGAACCTGGTCGTCGTTGTCGTGCCTTATATAGAAGGTCAGGTCCCGCAGGATGCGCTCGAGCGGGCTGGGACGGATCAGCGAGCGGGCGCCGCAGGCGCGGATCGCGTGGTGGACGGTCTCCTCCGCCAGATGCTCGACGATGTGGCGCACCCGGCTCCCCGCGAGCTGCGCCTCTTCCCGCCTCTCCTCGTCCCAAAGGCGCGCGACGTGGCGCAACCAGAGGTGGGCCGTCTCCAGGTGGATCGACATGTGGGCGACCCGCTGCTGAATATAAGGATCGCCCGTCTTGCCCTGGGCCGTCAGGTGCTCCAGGGTGTAGTCGTAGGCCGCCTCGGCGGCGCCCAGGAAGCTCGCGGCATAGTGCGGGGCGAAGGCGGTCTGCCAATTGCCCACCAGATATTGGCCGGGATCGCCGATCCGGTTCTCGTCGGGGATGAAGGTCTTGTGGAAGCGCACCAGGTGCGAGACCGTGGCGCGCATCCCCACCGGGTCCCACCACGAGCCGTCGGTCTCCACACTGGGATCGGCCAGCGGGCAGGCCAGCATGAGCAGGGTCTCGGGCGAGGCGGTGTGGCGCGCTCCGCCGGGGCCGGCCGGATTGACCAGCAGGATGGCCCAGTCGGCGCCGCCGGCGCTGGTACAGAAGACCTTCGTCCCATCCACGACCCAGCCGCCCTCCACCCGCTCCAGGGTGGTGCCGAACTGGGCAGGCTCGCCGCTCCAGACCACCCATTTGTCGCCCCGCTCGACGGCTCCCGCGAACCAGCGCCGCTTCTGCTCTTCGGCCGCCAGCGCGTCGAGCAGCATCAGCGAGTTGGCGTTGCCTTCCCAGCAACGGGCCAGGGAGAGGTCGGCCCTGGCGATCTCCTTGGTCATCATCCAGAGGGTGAAGGCGTCGCGGCGCACCGGTCCAAGACCCAGGCCGCCGTTCTCGCGCGGCACGGTGGGCGCGTGCAGCCCCGCGCGGAAGAGATCGTCGAAATCCTCGGCCGGGAAGGTGGCCGTGCGGTCGTAGCACGCCGCGCGCGGGGCGAGCTTCTCGCGCGCCAGCGCCGCCACGCGATCGATCAGCTCCTGCTGCCCGGGAGAGAGATCCAGCTTCATGCGCAGGCCGCCGTGCGTCCGGTCAACGGGTCTGACGAGGTGCGGACCGGGACCGTCGCACAGCCGTCCGGACCGTCCGGGCGGACCAGGCGCATCAGGTCGTGCGGCATGCGGCGGCCGGTCATCATCTGGAACTGCCGCTGGGCTTCGACCAGCAGCACCTCGCGGCCGTCGATCGCCAGGCTGCCGCGGGCCATGGCGGCCGTCACCAGAGGCGTCGGAGCGGCGCCGTAGACGAGCTCGACCACCACGGCCCCGGGGTCCAGCTCCTCCAGCGGGAACGGCGGCTCGTGCTGGAGGGGGGTCGCATGGACGACGAGGGGAAAGTCGCGGGCGGAGAACCGGGCGAGCGGCACGAACGGGAGCCCGAGGAGCTGCGAGGCATACCGGCCGCGCTCGGTCCCGCGGTTGACCAGGGTCACCTCGGCACCGGCGGACTGCAGTCCTGCCGCCGCGGCCCGTCCGGCGCCGCCGCAGCCGACGACCGCCACCCGGCGTCCGGCCACGTCGACCCCGCGGGCCTGGAGCGCCGAGAGCACACCGTGGGCATCGGCGGTGTCCGCCTGCCAGGAGGCCGTCTTCCGCAACAGGGTGTTGGCTCCTCCCGCCTGGCGCGCCAGGGGGCTCGCCTCCGCCACCGCGGCCAGAGCCGCCTCCTTGTGCGGCGAGGTGACGGTGAGCCCGCGCAGGGGCCATCCCAGGTCCGCCAGGGCTCCATTTCCCAACTCGCACCAGAACGCGTCGAAGCGCTCGGTCGGAAACGAGAGATACAGCGCCGGCAGCTCCAGGGTGCGGTAGGCGGCGTTGTGCAGCCGCGGCGACAGCGACGTCGCCGCGGTCCGGCCGACGATCCCGTAGAGCTCGTCGACCGGCGGCAGTTGCGGCAGGCCGTAGTCGGCCACCAGCCGTGCCACGCTGAGCTCTCCCGCCTCCTCGCCGGCCGCGGCGAAGACAATCGGGGCTCCCAACCGGGGCGCCAGCAGGCGGCTCCACCCGCCGGCCGGTCCGGAGGCCCAGGCGGTCAGGTCGGAGCGGCCGGCCTCGCGCAGCAGCCGCAGGGGGATGAGCGCGTCCGCGGGCTCCCGGGCCTCGGGGACCAGCCGGACCAGGCGCGCGGCCACGGTCGAGAGCTGCTCCAGCCGGGCACGCAGCTCCCTCACATCGGCCGACGGCCCGTGCCAGGAGAGGACGCGGCGCCCCTCCGGCACCTGGTCCAGGATTTCCGGAACGAGATCGCCGGTCTCGAGCTCGATCAGGTCCCAGCGCCGGGATGCCGCCAGGAGCTGGGCCCTCCGCTCGGCGCCGGTGCCCGCGAACGAGCCCCCTTCGGCGCGGCTGCGCAGGCTGTAGAGCAGCGCTCCCGGAAACAGGCTGCGCAGCCAGTCCGGATCGAGATCACCCAGACGGTCGGCGCGCACCTCGAGCCACTGGACGGATGGAGGGAGAGACGCGATCTCTCCACCGGCGGAGGACGGGCGAGAGGTCAAGACCGCGACGAGAGCGGCTTCGCGCATTAAGATCTCCAAGTCTACCGGCTGGAATCGCATGGACAACAAGCAAGAGAGTATGGACGGCGACTTTCTTTCGATCATCACGGCGCGGCACTGCAAACGGGCGTTCCTCGACCGCCCGGTTCCCCGCGCCGTTCTCGAAGACGTTCTGCGGGCGGCGGCGCACGCTCCCTCGACACGCAACGGCCAGCCCTGGGCGGTGGCAGTGCTCCTGGGCGACGCCAAGGAAGCGCTGGCACGGCGGCTGTGCGCTCTCTTCGACAGCGACGCCCCGATGAAGATGGATTATGAGAGCCGGCCGGCCGAGCTGCCCGCCGTTCACCTGGAGCGGGCCGCGGCGGCCAGCCTCGGGGTGCATGCGGCCAAGGGGATCGCGCAGGACGACAAGGCGGGCCGGCGGGCTCACCTGCGGGACAACATGCGCTTCTACGGCGCGCCGGTCGCCATGATCTTTCATCTGCCGGCCAACGCGGTCCCCGGGACCTTCCTCGAAATGGGCCTCTTCGTGCAGAACGTCCTCCTGGGACTGGCGGCGCGCGGCCTCGGCGGCTGTCCCCAGGCGAGCGTCACGGGCTACAGCGAAGCCATCCGCGAGCACCTGGGGCTGGAAGACCGCCTGATCGTCTGCGGCATGTCGGTGGGCTACCCGGACGAATCCGCGGCGGTGAACCGCTTCGCGCCCGAGCGGGCTCCGCTGTCCGACTACACGCAGTGGCTCGAATGACCGGGACACATTCAGACTCCGGTGTGAGCAGGCAGTTTATCCGATGAAGAATCGGAACCGCTAGGGGGAAGGGATCGGCGGCGGCTGGACGTAGGGCGGCAACACGGCCCGGGGGAGCGGCAGGCGGGCCGGAGGCGCGGACGGGAGGAGCAGGTCGGGACCCGCTGCGGCCTCGGTCGGAGGGGCCGCCTCGCCGTGGGCCTTGCCAGCCGCCGGGGGTTCGGGAGGAGTGGGAGGCGGAGGAACAACCCCGCCCCGGCGCAGGGCGAGCTCCCGGAAGAGAGCCGTCGCCAGACCTTGGAGAGCGGCAAAGTCCTGCGGCGACCAGTCGAGGGAGCCGCGGCCGGCGAAGGTCAGACGCACCGGCACCTGTCCCTGTCCGGCCTCCACTCCCGACGCCTGCTGGAACGGCCTCAGCTGGTCGTACCACCGGTCCAGGCGGGCCAGGAGCTCCGGGCGCAGGCGGCCGCGGCTCTCGTCCGGCCAGGCGCACGAGCCCGCACGCACCTCTCCATCCAGATAGATCGCCACGTCATCGCAGAGTCCCGCCTCCCCTCCGCGATGCCAGGCCACGAGGAGACCATAGGCATCCTGGTCCGGCGAGCCGTTCATCTCGGCCGTCACCTTGCGGGCCCACTCGAAGATCATCCGCTGCTCGACCGATCCCGGCCTGACCGGCCCCTGGCCGCCGAACGCCAGCTCCGCCGTCGCGGAGCGCAACCGGAACGGCGCGTAGGTGCGCAGGAAGAACAGCAGGTCGTCCAGCCTCCCGGGCTCGACGAACAGCTTGCGGACCATCGGCTCGCCCAGCGGCCCGATCGTGGCTCCGGCCCGGTCGATCACCACCCTCTGCTGCGGTTCCCGCCAACGCCGGAGCTCGACGAGACCCGGCCGGACCTGGGCCTCCACCGGCGCCTGCCGGACGGCGGCAGCGGCAGCTCCCGGAGGCGCCGCCCCCGAGCCACCGCAGGCGGTGAGGCCGAGCGGCCCGATCAGGACCATCCAGCGGGTGAGCCGGGCGCTTCTCCGCATCACAGGAGACTCCCTCCGAGCACCAGGCTCGCCACCGAGAAATAGATCACCAGGCCGGTCACGTCGACCAGGGTGGCGACGAACGGGGCCGAGGCGCTGGCCGGATCGAAGCCGATGCGGCGGAAGAGAAACGGCAGGCTCGAGCCGGCGAGCGTCCCCCAGAGCACGACCCCGATCAGGCTCAAGCCCACCGTCAGCGCCAGCTCCAGCCAGTGCTTCCCATACGACTGGAAGCTCCATTGCCAGACGAGGACCCGCACGAAGCCGAGGGCTCCCAGGATGGCGCCGAGGCTGAGCCCCGAGAGGAGCTCGCGGCGGGCGACGCGGAACCAGTCGCGCAGGCGCACCTCCGACAGCGCCAGGGCGCGGATGATCAGCGTCGAGGCCTGCGAGCCCGAGTTGCCGCCGCTGCTGATGATCAGCGGGATGAACACCGCCAGCACCACCGCGCGGGCGATCTCCTTCTTGTAATGGGCCATGGCGCTCGCCGTCAGCATCTCGCCGATGAGCAGGACCGAGAGCCATCCGGCGCGCTTCCTGATCATCTGCCCGAGCCCCACCTGGAGATAAGGCGCGTCGAGAGCCTCGGAGCCGCCGATCTTGTGGATGTCCTCGGTGGCCTCCTCCTCGACCACGTCGGCGACGTCGTCGAAGGTGATGATGCCCTGCATCCGCCCCGCGGCATCGACGACCGGGATCGCCATCAGATCGTGGATCGAGAGGAGATGAGCCACGGTCTCCTGATCGGCGTCCTCGGCGATCGTCACCAGATCGGTGTGCATCACCTCGGAGACCCGCTTGCCGCCGGGGGCGCTGAACAGCTCGCGCAGCGAGATGACGCCGAGCAGGTGCTGCTGGCCGTCGAGCACATAGGCGTAGTTGATCGTCTCCACGTTCTGGCGGGCCTGGATGCGCAGGTAGCCGATCGCCTCGTCGACCGTCATTTCGGGGCGCACGCGGGCATAGCGGGGGCTCATCAGGCCGCCCGCGTCGTCCTCCTCATAGGCGAGCAGGGTATTGACCTCGCGGCGGCTCTGGGGGTCGAGAAGCTGGAGGAGATCGGCGCGGGTCTCCGGATCGGCTTCCTGGAGAAGGTCGGCGGCGTCATCGGGAGCGAGCAGCCGCATCCAGGTGCGTTTCTGGGTGGGAGGCGCATCGAGGATGACCTGGAGCTGATCGGCGGGCCGCAGCTCCAGGAAGAACTCCTCGGCCTCGCCCCGGGGAAGAAACCCGAAGCTCTCCAGCCGCTCGGCCGGAGTCAGGAGCCGCCACGCCTCCCGCAGCTCCTCCGCGCTGATCTGGACCGTCCCAAGCTCCATGAGCCCCTCCCCTCCGGCCACACGGGCGACTCGACTGTCCAGCCCTGACCGGAGAGCTAAGATACCGCAGAAGGGCGGCCATCACTCCCGGCCCCTGAGCTGAAAACGTTGCCCCAGAGAGGGCGGCTTGTGTGAGCGGCCGAGAGGGAGTAGGATCGTAGAGACGATACGGAATGCACCCATGATCAGAACAGTCATCTCTCCGACGGATCTTCAGGACAAGACCAGGGAGATCGTGGAGCGTGTACGCCACGGAGAAATGGCCGTGGTCAAGACTTCCGGCGAAGAACAGATCGTCCTGCTGGACGCGACGGACTACCGTCTGCTCCGGGCCCTTGCCGCGTGCGCAATCGACGCTTCGGAGCTGGAGGAGAAGATGCCCTCCGATGCCCGGATTCTTCGCGACTATCTCGATGATGAGATCAGCCTCGGGAAGGCGGCGGAAGAGCTCGGGCTCTCGCGCTTCGATCTGGCGGAGCGGTTTCACCGTCTCGAAATTCCTCTCCCCTTCGGGCCAACGTCCCTGGAAGATGCGCGGAGCGAAATCGCTGCCATGCGCAAGACCCGCCTTGTGACCTCCTCGTCCGAATGAGAGTCGCGCTCTCGGACACCACAGTTCTCAGCAACTTTGCCCAAGCGCAGCGCCCGGACCTCCTCCGGGCGCTCTTTGCCTCCTTGTACGTGCCGGTCTCGGTTTCGGAGGAGTTGGCGCAGGGAGAGCGCGGCGGCTTGATCCCCAAGGCCGATTGGGGATGGCTCGAAGTCGTCTCCCTCAGTCCGGCGGAGCTCGTTGTTTCTCAAGACCTCCAACGACAAGTCGATTTGGGAGAAGCTGACTGCCTCGCGGTAGCTCAGGCGAGGGACATGACCCTCTATACGGACGACCGCCGCGCCCGGCGGATCGGGAGATCGATGGGACTCGACATCACGGGTACACTCGGCTGCCTTCTTGAGCTGGTGGACCTCTCTGTTCTCCCCTTGGGGGACGCTGATCTCCTCCTCGCGCGGATGCGGAAGCAAGGTTACCGCAGCCCGGTTGATTCCTTGAGGGATGCCAGGCTCGAGTGACGCAGAAGGACGCTCCCACCACTTGGAAGGCTTGGCGGCCATGGGGCGGCGGCACAATTTTCGGGGATTTTTCCCAAATTTTTGTAATCGCACCCCAGAGGTTCCCGGGAAAACCCTGGTCCTCTAGCCTTCTCCTCACCGGCGCCAATGAAGGCGCCCGGTCACAGAGGAGGAAGTCGATGTCTGATGAGACGTACGCGTCCTTTCAGAAGATCTTGGGGCTCCAGACCACGGCAGTGGCCACGAATGCCCCGGAGATTCCGCACCTGGCCACGCACGGGGTCCGGCTCGGTGAGGTGTTGCTCTTGGTGAGGGAGCTCACCACGGAGCAGGCCACCCTGACGGCCCGGAAGCAGGAGATCACCAAGCGCCTCCAGGAGGCCATTGTCGAAGGGAAGAAGCTGTCGGCCTTTCTGAACGCCGGGGTGAAGGAGCACTACGGCACCCGGTCGGAGAAGCTGGTGGAGTTCGGCCTGCAGCCCTTCCGCAGCCGCCCGCGGGTCCGGCTCGTCGGGCCGGATGGCAAGCCCGTGCAGCCGTAACCGCCGACTCCGCAATCGTCCGGCCTTTTGCCGGAGCCCACGGGGCGTGGCCACGGCCACGCCCCTTTTTTTGTTCAGCTCACCTGCCGGCCGCCACGACCTCCAGAATACGCGCCCCATCGTGGAAGTCACGCTCGATCAGCTCCGCGACCGCCTCAATCGACGGGGTTCGGCGGCTCTACCTCCCAGAGTTTAGCGCAACTCGGCGCCAGCGAGTGGAAGCTGGGGTTTCGTTGTTGATCCGTTTCGAGCGAGGAGAGAAGAAGGTGTTCGGGATGGCGCATGCGCCGACGCCCGAGCAGGAGGATGCATTTCGCCTGCCAGCGAACGTCCAGGCTCTGGATTCTATCTGGAGCCTGGATCGCCGATCAGGCGTTCGGGGGCTGTTTTCGTCCTTTCTGGACCGGGTATCCCTCTTGCAGTCCAGAGATTCCCAAGAGAGAAGGCACTGGTTCCGACGAGGCTTGCCCTTGGTCCCGCAAGAAAGGGGGGACGATCATGTGCTCACCTGATGACATTGAATACACCCGCAGGGTCGCAAAGAGATTTCTGTTGCTGCTCGGCTTCCTGCTCGCGTTTGCAGCCACCAGGAGCGCCCGCGCGTCCGAAACACCTCCGAGCTCCGCCGAGGACGAGGAGGCGACAGGTCCCAAGATCAGTATTCACGGGTTCCTCAGCCAGGCCTACGCCCGAAGCAACGGCAATCAGATCGTTGGGATCACCGAGGATGGTACGGCAGATTACCGTGCGGCGGCGCTGCAGATCCGCGCCGATATCACGGACAAGGATGCCTTCGTCATCCAATTGAGCCACGAGCGGCTCGGGGTAAGCCCGGCCATGGATCTCAAGCGGGACGTCGAGCTCGACTGGATTTTCTATCAGCGGATCTTCGGCGAAAGTGCCGTCAAGATCGGCCGGGTTCAAATTCCCTTCGGGATGTACAACGAAGTGCGTGACGTGGGGACGATCCTCCCCTTTTTCCGGCCGTCTCTCGATTTCTACGGCGAGGGCACGTTCAATACCGAGACCGTCGACGGGATCGTTCTTTCCCATACGTTCGGCCCCTGGGGCTCGTGGTCTCTCGACGGCGATCTCTATTATGGAAGCTTCCATTTCATCGCGACCGACACGGAGTACTTCCTGAGCGAAGCCAAGGGCTTGCGCGGCTTCGAGCTCTGGCTGCAGACTCCGCTCCCCAACCTGCGGATCGGCGCTGGTGCGATGCATTTCGACTTCCACGATACCCGCGGATCTTCGAATCTGGATTCTCCGTGGTCGGTCTACCACATCGGCCTGACGGCCGCTTTCGGTGGTTTCGTCATGAACGCCGAATCGGCGTATTGGGACGAGGGACCGTGGACATTTAAGACGGTCTATGCCCAACTCGGGTATTCGGTCACCGACAGAATCACCCTCAACGGCCAGATCGAAGCGTCGGAGTTCAAGATCGAAAACTTCTTCGACGGCGACTACAACCGGGAGAAGACTCTGGGGGTCAACTACGCGTTCCGGCCCGACCTGGTGCTCAAGGTTGAGCATCACTGGAATACGGGCTACTATTCGGAGAACCCGTTGCCGGACATCTCGCAGCCTCCACTCGAGACACGCTTCTGGATCCTCAGCCTGTCGACCAGTTTCTAGGGACGCGGCGCGTCCGCTCCAACGCTACGTTAGAGCGCACCGTTGGCACCTTCTGCGGCACCTTCTACGCTTTGGCGAGTGCGGGCGTCATAGTCGTCGAAACGCCAGCGCTGATACGCGTAAAACAGCCACGTAAGTATCAGTGTACCAGCAATCCCCGCAACAGCACCTACCCAGGACGGCGCGGAGGGGCTTAGAAAGCGGGTGAGAAGCGCCATGCCCGCGCCGGCCACGACATTGTTGATGACCGCGATCATGCTCGCTGTGGTGCCGAAAAACGCGACTGCGGGACCAAACCGCAGTGCAGGAGGTTCCACTTCCGGCCAGCGGCCATAGCTCGGTGCGAAGTGGCGCGCAGCCTCGGGACCGAGAGTGCGATAGTAACCGCGGATGCGGGCGATTCCGGTCAGGCACTGCATGCTTTCAAGCGAGCTTTCGACCAATCTTACAACGGTGAAGATCCCGAGCAAGAAGACCGCTGGCAGCGAGATGGCGGCGAACGGGACCAACAGGTCGGTGGAGCTTGCGACGAATCCCATCGCAACCAGAGAGCTCGAAAGCGCCATGACATAGAGTGTGCTGCGGGCGGAAGCCTCCGAGTAAGTGGAATTGTTGGCTGTTTGCAGCACGAAGTGCTCCGTAGTAAGGGCCGAGAGCAAAGCGGTCCGCTCCGATTGTTCATCCATCTGCGAGCCCCCCAACTTGCGGGTGATATGAGAAGCCTGGTCATTCTGCGGTCGGGAAGACGAATGTCCTCGTACCGCCGCCCGCGTCTCCAGAAGACGCCTCCTGGAGGACGTCGGCCGGGACCGCCGTAAGCTCCATGGGCCTCTCCCTCCCGCCACACGGGCGCCTCGGCAGCCCTGACCGGACGGCTACGATACCGCAGAAGGCCGCTTCCACCACCTGGGGGGGCCTGGCGGCAATGGGGCGGGGGCAAATTTTCGGGGATTTTTCCCAAATTTTTGTAATCGCACGCCGGAGGTTCCCAGGAAAATCCTGGTCCTCTAGCCTTCTCCTCACCGGCGCCAATGAAGGCGCCCGGACACAGAGGAGGAAGTCGATGTCCGATACGACGTACGCGTCCTTTCAGAAGATCTGGGGGCTCCAGACCACGGCAGTGGCCACCAACGCCCCGGAGATTCCGCACCTGGCCACGCACGGGGTCCGGCTCGGTCAGGTGCTGCTCCTGGTGAGAGAGCTCACGGCGGAGCAGGCCACCCTGACGGCCCGGAAGCAGGAGATCACCAAGCGCCTCCAAGAGGCCATTGTCGAAGGGAAGAAGCTGTCGGCCTTTCTGAACGCCGGGGTGAAGGAGCACTACGGCACCCGGTCGGAGAAGCTGGTGGAGTTCGGCCTGCAGCCCTTCCGCAGCCGCCCCCGGGTCCAGCTCGTCGGGCCGGATGGCAAGCCCCTGCAGCCGTAACCGCCGGATCTGCAATCGTCCGGCCTTCGCCGGAGCCCACGGGGCGTGGCCACGGCCACGCCCCTTTTTTGCTCGGCTCACCTGCCGGCCGCCACGAAGATCGGTTTCTAGGTCGCAGGCTGACCAGCCCGCACCGCCGCTTCGCGGCGGCTGAACCTCGATAGGTGTTTGGTGCAGGCAGTCCCTGCACCTGACGGGAAACCCAAGCAGAGACGATCATCTTCGGTCGCTCAAGATCCTCGATCAGGAGGCGTCCCCCGTCCGCCCCCTTTGGGATACCTCTACGCCTTGACAACCGGGGGCCTCAAGGGGTTCGGCGGCGCCTCTCCTACTACTCACAACAAGATATGACAAGCCTCAATTCTACACGTCGAGGTTGTCATATTTTTTACGAGGACCAGGCCGTACTTGTTTGACGCCGTCCTTACTGCCAAGGTCATTCCCTCAGAGAGCTGCAGAATAGACTCGCTGGCACCGGAGGCACGGAAGGCGTCCACTAGCAGTGCCTCGCTTCTCGCGTCAAAACAACGATAGAAGGTTTCAGAGGACATATTCGACAGCCGTATCTCTGTCTCATTAAGCCTCTGCAAACTGATGTTACCTAAGACGTTGTTTATTAGGCCGATAGATGGCGCAGAGTTCGGCGAGCACAGAAAGACCCTTTCACCGAAGATGAAGGTTAGGTCTAGTTCCTGAAGCGCCACTTCGATATCAGTCGTGGCCGGGCGTGCTTTGTTCGACTTACATTTCATCAAAAAATACAGAGGCCTCTCTACCGAGAAGTCAGAAGTGTACGCGTAGAACTCACCCCTTTCTGCAGGCATGATCTGCTCCGATAGCGTGGCAACCTCTTCTACGAGCATAGTGGCAGTCGTCATAGCCTTTTCCTTTCGCTTGAGCTTCGTTGGGTCAGTTTGAGTGCCTGTCTTCGGCATGCAGAGACACTCAAAATCCGATTATGCGGGAATGCCGCCGTTCTCTACTGGTATCCTCCCTTGCGAATAGTACAGTTGCTCATGCACGCCGACTAGCTCACCGGCGGCGTCAGCCGTCCGGTGGAGCGCCGTGTTAGCCGCCCCTCTTGGGAGTAGGTAACGTGGAAAAGAATCCATCATTTCTTAGCCCCTCCTCCTCCAATGCGGTCAAGCCGCTCACTTCGGCAAGAAAGCGGCTATGGCCACATTGAGGGCAACCACCGGGAACGTGCCCCATCACTACAGCGGCCGCCTCGATAGCCAGCGAGTAACCATCGAGCTGACCTCCACATTTTTCGCATGTCGCAATGAAAAATGAGGAAACCTCCTCGTGTGACAGCTTACGCGGCTTACAGACGTTGTCAATCAGGGGAAAGATGAGGTTATCCATCGTCTTGAATTCCACAAGTCGCTTTACACCTTCAGGTACGGGTTCACTTAGTATACCAGCCTCGTCACCTCGGCCCTCCTTCTTTGCGAAGTACTCCATCGTCTCACTACCCTTGATGAGAAGCTTTCGCACTCGCTGCTCAGATGCACCAGCACGCAGTTCAATTTTATGGTCCTCGATCAGGCCATCACCGTCAGACAGAATGGCGCATTCGAGAATCTCCCGAGCAGGCCAACCTTGGGCACGCAACACTTTCTCGTAGTAACTTGTGTTCGACAAGTGGCCGAAGATGACGGCTATAGTATCGCGCTCCCCGGCAATTTCCAGATTCGTTCCGGGTGGAGCGGACCACGTCCGTTCTATTCCTGCGGGCATTTCCACCCAGGAAGCGCGAGGAGGATCGACCTCGGAAGGAAAGTTAGTGACAACTACTGCCCTCTCTCGTGACTGCCTGATACTGCGGCACGCCTCGCAAAGCTCCGAAAGGCGGCATCGTTTGTTCAAGAACACCCGGCGGCCCGCAAAGAGAGCGCTGTCTCCAGATTCGAATGAGCCAATTCCGCCGACGACAAGCACCTTGTCTGCGGCCGACTGGTTCACCGTCTCGACAATCAGGTCTCGGTGCCCGCCTTTGCCCTTGGCGAAAGAAAAACGAAAGCCATCGGGCCAAGTTCCAGGCTTCGTCAGGGCTACTTGGCGAGATGGAATTGGTCGACGATCTGTAGCCGGAGAGGATTCGCCTCCGAACAGTCGTTTCCAAAAGCTCATAGATTCTACATTCCTTTCAGTTCGATTCCCGGAGGCGGCTAACCGCCTTGCTCACCGTCGTCCTATAATCCCCAACCCTTTATACGTCCACTCATCCGCTTATCCGCCCTCCTCGTCCCCACCTCCGACCTCTGAGATGTCGGATAACGGACCCCGCGCGGTTCCGGTCCGGCTGGTTGGACGTCGATACCCTGTCGTGCAAGAGGCTCGGAACGCGGAGCCGGGTTGGCTCGATGTCTTTTCGTGTCAGCCGGTTGCTTTGAGACTAGACGACTTGCGCAGGTGCGTCAATGATATCGTCAGGGACGTATAGGTGCCGACGGCACCTCAGGCGGTCCCTTCCGCAAGTCTGTACAATCCCAGCCATGCGCAACGACCCGCTTTGGGAAGACGAACGTCCTCGTACCGGCCGTCAGTCTGGGCACGTGGGGCTACAGCGGCCCCAAACACCAACCGCGGGGTCCCGGTCGGCTGGACCGGGCATGACGATGCGGTGGCGAAGGCCGCGCTCCTCGCGGCGCATGCGGCCGGGATCACCCACTGGGACACGGCCGACGCCTACGGGAACGGGCGGAGCGAGCAGCTGATCGGGGAGGCCTGGTCGTCGGTGCCTCGCGAGGACATCTTTCTCGCTACCAAGTTCGGCTATCTCCAGGGAGCGGCCGGACATTTCTACGATCCGGCCTTCATGCGGAGCCAGCTCGAGGCGTCGCTGCGCAACCTGCGCACTGAGGTGATCGACCTCTACTATCTCCACCACTGCGACTTCGGCCCGAACGACGAGTACCTGGACCCGGCGATCGAAACCGCGCGGCGCTTCCGCGACGAGGGCAAGGCGCGTTTCCTCGGCCTCTCCGACTGGGACGCTTCGCGCATCGTTCGATTCCTCGACCTCGCGGCGGATCGAGCGAAGATGGTGATCGGCCGTCCGGCCCAACGGGCCGGGAGACCATAGCCCAGGGCATCTGAGGCCGAAGGCCGATGCCCTGGGTCAACAGGTCCCGCAGCCGGGCGGCCTGAAAGGCCGCGAGAGCCTGATCCGGGCGGACTGCGGAAGAAGCTCTCGCGGGCCTTTCAGGCCGCGGTGATTGATTGCCTTTTCACCCAGGGCATCGGCTTGCGCCTCAGAAGCCCTGGGCTGGGCTCTCCCGGCCCGTTGGGCCGGTGGGAAGTGGATCTCATTACTCGCCCGGGGTCCGCGTGTACAGGGCTTCGTGAAACGACCGGCCTTCGCGGGCGAGGTGGATCTTTCCGGCCTGGGCCAGGCGGCGGAGCTTGGCGGCTACGGTGCGGGTGTCGACCTTGCGACCGAGACGGCCTCCGAAGCGCTCTTCGAGCTCCCGGGTCACGGACTTGGCGCCGAAGCTCTCGAGCGGGCCCTTGCCGTCGACGATGCGGGCGACCAGCTTGCTCAGCACGGCCCGCTTGCCGGACGGGATCGAGTCGTCGACGGCCTTCTTCTCGCGCGGGCGCGCCACCAGCTCGCTCGCGGCGTCGGCCGCGGCCAGGAAAGCCTCGTAGCGGTCGCGGGCCGTCTGCAGCTCGGCGGCATGATGGGCTCTCTGCTGCAGGTGGAAAGCCTCCTGCTCCGCATGGTGGGCCTCCCGGCCACGGTGGTGCTCGATCCGGGCCTGGAGCTCGGTGAGGATGCGGGCGACGGACAGATTGCGGCTCATCTGAGGACCTCCTTGTTACAATCCAGGCAACAGATCCGACACGAAGCGGAGCAATGTCACGAACAAGAGCTCACACGTGACATTCTATCAGATCCTGGCAGCTTTCCGCTCCGAGCAACTCGCGTCGAGGGCGCGTGGCTGCTACAATTCGTCTCCTTCACGAAGGCTGACACCTCTTGGGTGGCTTCTCCGCAGAGAGGAATGCAACATTTGCCGAGCTGATTGCTTGCCTCTCCCTCCAGTATGCGACATTCAACTCCTTCAAGCTTGGGGAAGGCATGGTGAATGTTCCGTCACGACTCTTTGATGTGACAGATAAGGAGTCGCGGCCGGGAAGCAAGGCCAGGAATGTGGCACCCGACTCCTTGGATGCCACATTGAAGAGCTCTTTTGTGACAATCGTGGAGTCGTTTGTAGCGATCATCCTTGTTGTTGTTACACTCCCTGCCTTCCCTGAGACAGGTCGATGGCCGGTTGGTGCGCCTTCTTGAGCCGGGCGTTGAGTACGGCCAGGTCTTTTGATTTCAGAGTGTTCCAGGCGGTCTGGAGGGCGACGAGGGTGGGCTGGAGCGCTGCCGCCAAGAGTAGGCGCCACCCTCTTCGCGAGAAAAGTTTCTCCCTCGCCCGGTCGGTGGGAGCGCGCCCCGATTCGGGCATACCAGTTCTTCCGCTCCATTTCTCTCCTGCCACACTTGTAGCTCTAGGTGACCTCTTCATCCCCTGCCGGGATCGGAGCGGACGTCACCCGGAAGAGAGGTTCGGACATGCCTCATGCAGTGCGGTCTCGCGCCCCCGTCGTCTTCCTTATTCTCTTCCTCATCGCCCTGCCTGCTTTCGCCGGAGAGCAGACTCATGTTCCCAGAGACCAGGGTCTCCTCGCTTCTCTCTGGCAGGCGCTCGCCGACCTTCTCCCCGGTGTGGCACAGCTCGGTCCCGGGCTCGATCCGCTCGGCGGGAACGGCCAGGAGCCGAATGGTGCACAGGGCGATCTCGGGCCGTCGCTCGATCCCCTGGGTTGAGGGGACCGAGCTGGCCACGAGCACGTCAAGGGGTGCCGCATGGTGCCCCTTTTTTCTCGAATGCACACATCCGGCTACTCCTGGTATATAGTAACGAGCACTAATTCTCGCAGGAGGGGCCGTGGCTGACATCCACATCACACAAGACATGCTCGATGCGGTCTCTCGGGGCGAGCTTCCGCCTCGCGTTCTGGCTGACGTCGGGGTGAGACACCTCATGGCGCTGTGTCCGCACTGCCGGAATGAGCTCCAGGCATGGCAGCAGCGGCGAAGCGGTGGCGGTTCCGGTTCGGCCCTCCGACTGCTGCCCGTTCTCTTGGAGCACCAGGCGGCCCGTATGGAGAAGCGGGAGGACGCGGCCGAACGTGACTTCCGAGACCTCCTCCGGCTCTCGTTCGAGGATCGCCTGGACAGGATCCGCCGTGCCCACACCCGCTTCCGCGGGGTCGCTCTGGCGCACCTCCTCCTCAAGCAGGCCTGGGATCATATTCCCGCCGAGCCACGGATCGTCTACGAGCTCGCGGAGACCGCCCAGGCGGTCCTGCGCCATTCCGTGGCGAGCCCCGCCGCATCGGCTCTCTCGGTCCGGGCGGCCATCTACGCGGGCAACGCTCTCCGAGCGCAGGGCGATCTCCAGGCGGCCGACGCACGCTTCGCCTTCGCCCGCGGCCTCATCACCCACTGCGGGGTCACCGACACCCTGGTCTACGCCGAGGTGGACTGGTTTGAAGGCACGCTCCGGAAGGATCAGCGCCAGTTTGCCGACGCCGAGGCGCTCCTCCTGCGCTCGATCATGCTGTACCGCCTCGCTGGCGATCAGCGGGCCGCCGTGTACCCGCTGGTCACCCTTGGCATCCTGTACTTCGACCGGCAGGACTACCGACAGGCGCTCGATACCTACAAGGGCGCCCTCTCTCATCTCCAGCCGGAGACCGATCCACGCTTCTTCTGCTCCGTCCACCACAATCTCACCCTGACCCTCTGCGAGCTCGGCGAGCACCGGGCTGCTGCCGCCGCACTCGAGACCAGCCGCGAGCTCTACCGGGCCTGCCCGGATGCCCATACGCAGGCCCGGCTCGGCTGGGTCGAGGGGAAGATCGCTTTGGCCTTCGGACATCTCGACCGGGCTGAAGAGGCATTTCTTGCCGTCCGCAGAGGCTTCATCGAGGAGGGAAACGGCTACGACACGGCCATGGTGTCGCTCGATCTGGCGCTCGTCCACGCGAAGCAGGGGAGAGTGGCTGACCTCAAGCAGCTCGCCGAGGAGATGCACTCGATCTTCGAGAGCAAGGAGATCCATCGCGAAGCGCTCGCGGCCCTCCTCCTCTTCCAACAGGCGGCACGGGAGGAGCGGCTCACCATCCACCGCGTCGAAGCGTTCATCCAGTACTTCAAGAAGGCGCGCACAAATCCGACGTTGCGGTTCAAAGAGTAGGCCAGAGCAATCCAGACCTTGGGCGGGCTCGTGCCCGAGCAATGTCAGTGCAAGTCCAGATCGCCGACCGAATCGACGACGAGGACTCGTTCGGCGAGGTCGGCCAGAGGCTCCAGGGAATCGATCGCCTCGATCTTCCGCCGCACCTTCGCCGGCACGGCGCCGAAGCGCTGCGTCATCAACCGAAGCACCACCCGCCGCATCCGCTCCACCCCTTTGGCTATCCCCTTCTCCACCCCCTTCTCCATCCCCCGCGCCTCGGCTTGTCCCAACCAGGTCAGCTCCATGGTCTTGATCTCCTCGTTGCCCTCCAGGTCCAGCAGGCGCTGGAGCTCGAGGGCATCCTGTCCAGTTAATTGTACATAGGTCTCCACCCAATTCACCAGGGCCTGCTTGCGCAATCCCGTCACGTCCGAGGTTGCGATCCGACGCAGACATTCCAGCTTCAGCTCCGCCCGGCTCCAGCTTCCGGGGCGCATGAGCGCGGCGAACGCCCAGGCGATCGGCTCGGGTCGGGCCAGCCATTCCTCCGCCCGGCAGCCGGAGAGCCCGAGCACCTGATAGTGGAACACGGCAGTCACCTTCCCGTTGAAGCCTTCCTGCAGGACTCCACCATGGATTCCAGGCTGTCCGCCCCGCAGGTTCACCAGGATCGGCAGCACCGCCAGCCCGTGGCGCAGGCGGAGCATCAGGTAGTACTGCCAGAGCCGGTGGTCCATGCCGGAATGGAAGTCGGTCTCGATCTCCACGTGCACCAGGATAGGCAGCTCTTCCCCCTCCACCGGCACCTTTGCGAGGAGGTCCATTTCCCGGCGGTCGCCGGCGGGCCAGTCGGTGAAGTCTTCTTTGTCGAGGAAGGTGGCCTCCCCGGTCTGAAGGCGAGAGGCGGATTCGGGGTCGATGAGCCGCAGGAAGTCGGTGAAGAAGAGTTTGATCAGGCTCTTTGAGAGCTGGTCGTGGCTGGTCAAGGGCGTTCTCCGATCGGGTCGGGCGCGGCCGAAGCTGCGCGGTTCGCCCTATATCAGTCGGAAAACGGACCCCGATTCTTTCACTTGGGGGCAAATTTCCTCGAAAAAACTTTCCCGGGGAGGCAGACGCCACCCCCTCGCCTGACCTTCAAGGAATACTTCACTGCGTCAAGCTGATGGCCGGCTGGCCCGCCTTTTTGAGCCGGGCGTTGAGTACGGCCAGATCTTTTGATTTCAAAGTGTTCCAGGCTGTCTGGAGGGCGGCGAGGGTAGGCTGGATCTTCTCGAAGCCGGTGACGGCGTCGGGCGTCGGTGCGGTGTCCGCGCTGTCGACGGCCCCGGCGAGATTGCCGAGGGTCTCGCTGACGAAGCGCAGGCTGGTGGTCGGCGGCAGGGTGGGAGGGCCGCTGGTGGCAGGCGTGCCGAGGACCTCCGCGGCTCGCGCCTGGAGGGCGTCCAGGGCCTTGACGATCTCCGGCTTGGCGCCTTTCCTCCGGTCGGCGAGGGCTTTGAGGAGCGCGTCGCTTTCGTGGCTGAGGGTGGCGGCCTGGGCTCGCGCGGTCTCGATGCGGCGGGCGAGCGCGAATTGGTTGGCGAAGTCTTCCGGCCGCAGGGTCACGCGCGGGTCGGGCACGATGGAGAGCGGCTGGGTGAGGCGGGTGCCGTCGACGTCCAGGACGACGGTGTAGCGGCCCGGCGGCGCCCACACGCCGTCGTTCGAGCTTCTCCGGCTTCCTTCGCTGAGCACAGCGGGTTCCGCGTAGCGGATCGGCCAGCCGAAGCGGTGCATGCCCGGTGCGGTGGAGAGGACGGAGGGCGGCGTCACCCATTCGGGCGCGGTGCCGATCTTGGCGAGGTCCGGCTTCGTCACCGGGTCGGCGCTGCTGTAGGCGCGCACTAGAGCTCCCCGCTCGTCGCGGATCTCCAGGGTCACCGGCTTCTGCGCGGCGGTCTTCAGCGTGTAGTCGAGATAGGCCCCGGCGGGCGGATCGGGTGCCGCGGCTTCGTCCTTCGGCATCGGCGAGCCGGCGAAGCCGATCGGGCGCACGCGCACGGCCGGCGCCGGCGCGAACAGCCAGGAGGCCGCCTTCTCCACCTCGGGGCCGACCTGGCGCAGCGGGCTCACGTCATCGAGGATCCAGAAGGCACGGCCGTGCGTCGCGATCACGACGTCTTTCCCGTGCACCTCGACGTCGCGCACCGAGGTCACCGGCAGGCCGTTCTGCAAGGGCTGCCAGTGGTCGCCGTCGTCGAACGAGACATAGACGCCCTTTTCGGTGCCGGCGTAGAGCAGGCCCTTGCGGACCGGGTCCTCGCGCACGGCGTTGGCGAAGCTGCCGTCGGGGATTCCTTGAACGATCAATTCCCAAGTCCGGCCGCCGTCGTGGGTGCGGTAGATGTAGGGCTTGAAGTCGTCGAGACGGTGGCGGTCGATCGCCGCATAGGCGGTCTCCGGATCGAAATGGGAGGTGTCGATGATGCCGACCTTGGACCACGGCGTGAGCGCCGCGGGTGTGATGTTTGTCCAATTCTGCCCTTCGTCTTTCGAGCGCCAGATCAGGCCGTCGTCGGTGCCCACCCAGAGGTCATGATCGGTCAGGCGGGACGGCGCGATGGCATAGATCACACCGCGGCGCGGGTTGGGATCGTCGGCGTCCGCTGCAGTGACGGGATCGAGATTCGCCGGTGTGCCGGGATTTTCGCGCGTCAGGTCCGGACTGATCACCGTCCAGTGCGCGCCGCCGTCCTCGGTGCGGAACAGCCGCTGGTGGGCGAAATAGAGCACGCGCGGATCGCGGTAGGAAAAGAGGAGCGGCAGCGTCCATTCGTCGCGGTAACGATCGGGATAGGCGAGCGTCGGGTCGATCGACTGCGTCTGCCCCGTGCGCAGATCGAGCTTGTCCACCCGGCCGCCGAAGAGCACGTCCGGATCTCGCGGGTCGGGCGCCACGTTGTCGCTCTCGCCGCCGGCCGTGGTTTCACGGAAGACGGTGAGATTGATGCCGTCGATCATGTTGGTGCGGCTGGGCACGCCCGCGGCCCCGGAGTCCTGCTGCGATCCATACACCCAGTAGGGAAAACGGTTGTCGGTGATGACGTGATAAAATTGACCGATCGGCTGGTTGTACCAGGAGCTCCACGTGGCGCCGCCGTTCAGCGAGACCACCGCGCCCTGGTCTACGCCGAGGATGCGCCGCTCCGGGCTCTGCGGATCGATCCACAGGACGTGATAATCGTCGCCGCCGGGAGCGCCTTTGATTGGAATGAACGTATTGCCGGAGTCGTCCGACCGGTACAGGTTGGTGTTGCAGGCATAGATCACATCGGCGTTCTGCGGATCGATCGTGATGCCGCCGAAGTACCAGCCGCGCCCCCAGACGCGGCGGTCGCCGCTGCCGTGCGTCCACGTCGCGCCGCCGTCGTCCGAGCGGTAGAGGCCGCCCTCCTCGGCGTCGATCATCGCGTAGACCCGCTGCGGCCGGGAGGGAGCCACGGCGAGGCCGATGCGCCCCGGTTTGGAGGGGAAGCCATGGCCGGTGATCTGCGTCCACGTCTCGCCGCCGTCGGTCGACTTGTAGAGGCCGCTGCCGGGTCCGTTCGACGGCGGATAGACGTTCCAGGGCGTCCGCCGCGTCTGCCACAGGGCGGCGTAGATCACCTCGGGGTTCCCCGGCTCGAAGACGAGATCGGTCGCCCCGGTATCGTCGTCCTTGCCGAGCACCTTCTGCCAGGTCCTGCCGCCGTCCTTCGAGCGGAAGACGCCGCGCTCCGCGTTCGGCCCGTAGGGGTGGCCGAGCGCCGCCGCGTAGACGACGTCCGGGTTGCGCGGATGGATCAGGACCTTGCCGATCTGCTGCGAGTCGGCGAGCCCGATGTGGCTCCAGGTTTTCCCGCCGTCCGTCGACTTGTACATGCCGTCGCCCTGCGCGATGTCGGACCGCATGTCGGCCTCGCCCGTGCCCACGTAGATCACGCGAGGGTCCGAGGGCGCGACGGCGAGCGCGCCGATCGAGCCGATGGGCTCCCCCTCGAAGATCGGCTTCCAGGTCCTCCCGGCGTCGCGGGTCTCCCACACGCCGCCGTTGACGCTGCCGAAGAAGAAGTGCTCCGGCTGCCCCGGAACGCCGCTCACGGCGAGCACGCGGCCGCCGCGGAACGGCCCGATCAGGCGCCAGTGCAAATCCTGGAACAGGGACGGATCGACGGAACCGGCGACGGCGAAGGCGCTGGACCCTGCCAGCAAGACAACGGCGACAAAGAGGCGACGCAAAAGCATGAAAGAACCTCCCGGCGGTCTATCATATGGCCGATGAGAGACGACCGCGACGACCGCGACGACCTCACCACGCTGCGCCTGAGGGTCAACGGCGAGAGTCGCGCCGTGGTCTTCCCCACCCATCACACGCTCCTCGAGGTGCTGCGCGAGGAGCTCGGCCTGACCGGGACCAAGCACGGCTGCGAGCTCGGTGAGTGCGGCACCTGCGCCGTGCTGGTCAACGGCCGGCCGGTCCTCTCCTGTCTCGTCCTCGCCGCCGAGATGGACGGTCGCGCGATCGAAACCGTAGAAGGTCTTCAGAATGGGAACGAGCTCCACCCGCTCCAGGCGGCGTTCGCCGACCTGGGCGCCGCCCAGTGCGGCTACTGCACGCCGGGTCTCCTGATGACCGCCAAGGCCCTCCTCGCCGCCAACCCGAAGCCCTCCGGGGGCGAGATCCGCGAGGCTCTGGCCGGCAATCTCTGCCGCTGCACCGGCTATCACAAGATCGTCGAGGCGGTCGAATGGGCCGCGGCCCGGATGCGGGGCGAGGACTGGGCACCTCCCGACGAAGTCTTCTACGGCGCGCCTGTGCCGGAGGAGGGACGATGAAGATCCCGCTCGCGTTTCGGATTCCCGCGGCAGTCCTGATGCTCGCCGGGCTCGCGGGCCTCGCCGCACCCGCCGGAGCCCAGGTTCCGTCGATCGACGGCATCCTGATCGAGCCGCCGAACCCGACGGTCGCCGATACCGTCGAGCTCGTGGTCTACGGCTATCAAACCTCGGAGTGCCGTGCCGTGGTGGCAAAGCCGGTCTACGATCCGGACAGGTCCGTGTTCCAGGTCCCGGTCATCGATCCGGAGTGCAGCGCCTCTCCCGCGGAGCCCTTCGAAACCCGTTACTCTCTCGGCAAGCTGGCTGCCGGGAGCTATCGGGCCGAGATCCGGCGCGACCGGCAGCCGGCCCTCTCGCAGGAGCAGTTCCAGGTTTCGAACGTCGACCCGTCCGCCGCGCTGCAGCACGGCCTCTTCGTCGCGACCGTCGAGTGGCGCAACCAGCGGGACGGCAGCACGGGGATCGGGTACGCCACGCAGCTGACCGGCGAGTCGGCGGCTTTCTGGTTCTTCGATCCGAACAATGTCGAGATCACCTTGAAGGTGCTCGACGGCCGGCCCGTCAACGGCCACTGGTGGGTGTTCCTCGCCAGCATGACCGATCTCGCGGTGAAGGTCACGGTCCTGGAAAACAAGGACGACTGCCTTCTCCTTCCTGTCGTGCCTCCGGCCTGCCCGACGCGCATCTACGAGCAGCCGCCGGGCAAGAACCGCAATTTTCTCGACACCCAGGCGTTCGCCGAGTGACAGGAGGGAGAGCCATGAGATTCCGAGCCTTCTCGCGCAGTCTCGTTGCCGCGGTCCTCCTGTCCGCCGCGGCTTCCGCGGCACACGCCCAGACCTTCACGATCGAGCCGCGGGACCCGTCCTCGCTCGAGCCCGTCCGCATCACCCTCTCGCTGTATTCGTTCCTCGATCCTCATCTCCAGCTCGAAGGTGTGCACGGCAATCAGATCGTTTTCTTGGGAGATCCGCCACCGCTCGAGGGAACTCTGCCTCCTCTCTACGTCCTGTCGGCCGACGTGGGTCCCCTTCCCGCCGGGATCTATCAGGCGGTATTCATGTTCCGCGGCGAGACCTCGACCGTCACGCACAGCTTCCGGGTCCGCGCTCCCGAGCCGGGGCTGGTCTTCCCGGACCAGAAGGATGGCTGGTCGACGGAAGTGGACGTCGATTGGAAGATCCCCTCGGGGCAGACCGGCCACGGTGTCGGAGTCGCGCTGACGGATCAGTCCGGATATTTCTGGTTCTTCTCTCCCGGCAATGCCGAGGTGACGGTCAAGGTCCTCGACGGCCGCGGTGTGAACGGCCACTGGTGGGTGTTCCTCGCCAGCATGACGAACGTGGAATTCACCGCCTCGGTGTCCCGCTGCCCGCCGCCCGGCGTCGGCGCGCCCTGTGTGACGAAGCAGTACCATCAGCAGCAGGGGAAGAATCGCAACTTCCTCGACACCGGGGCCTTCAACTAATGGCCGAGCCTGTCCGCAAGCCTTCATCCGACCGGGAGACCGCACCCGAGCGCGAGCCGAGCCTCATTGGAAAACCGTTCCGTCGCGTCGACGGACGCGCGAAGGTCACCGGTGCCACCCGCTTCGCCGACGACCTCGCCTTCCCGCGCATGTGCTGGCTGCGGCTGGTCCGCTCGACCGTGCCGCATGCGTTGATCAAAAAGATCGATCTCACGGAGGCGGAGAAGGTCCCGGGGGTCCTCGGCTTCATGACCGGGAAGGATTTCCCCGTACCGTTCGGCATCCTCCCGGTCTCCCAGGACGAGCACGCCCTCTGCCCCGACCGGGTCCGCTTCGTAGGCGATCCGGTGGTGGCCGTGGCCGCGGCGAGCGAGGACGCGGCCTACGAGGCGGCCTGGAAGGTCAGGATCGAGTACGAGCCGCTGCCCACCATCTCCGGCATCCAGGAAGCGCTCGACACCCCCGAGCCGCGCATCCACGACTACGGCGACCACGGCAACCTGCACAAGGTCGTCTCGATGACCTTCGGCGACGTCGAGGCCGGGTTCGCCGCGGCCGACGAGGTCTTCGAGGACACCCTCTGGTACGAGGGAAATACGCATCTGCCCCTGGAGCAGCACGCGGCCGTGGCGGTCCCCGAGGACGACGACCGGATCACCGTCTGGTCCGCGACCCAGACGCCGCACTACGTCCATCGCGCGCTCACCAGGGTGCTGGGCTTGCCCGCTTCGCGCATCCGCGTCGTGGCCTGCTCGAACGGCGGCGGCTTCGGCGGCAAGAGCGATCCGTTCAATCACGAGATCGTCGTGGCCGGAATGGCCTTGAAGCTCGGCCGCCCGGTGAAGATCACGCTCACCCGCGAGGAGGTCTTCCTCTGCCACCGCGGGCGTCACCCCGTGCTCATGAACGTGAAGACCGGGATCAAACGGAGCCCGGACGGCCGGGTGTCGATCACGGCGCAGCGCCTGCGCACGGCGCTCGACGGCGGCGCCTACGGCAGCTACGGCGTGGCCTCGACCTATTACACCGGCGCGCTCCAGACCGTGACCTACAAGATGCCCGCCTACGAGTTCCAGGGGGTGCGCGCGTTCACCAACAAACCCCCGTGCGGTCCGAAGCGCGGCCATGGCACGCCGCAGCCCCGCTTCGCCTTCGAAGTCCACCTCGACAAAATCGCGGCACAAACGGGCGTCAATCCCGCGGACCTGCGGTTGGGGATGCTCGCCGAGCCCGATTCGATCACGGCCAACTGGCTGCGCATCGGCACCATGGGGCTGGGGCGCTGCATCGAGGCGGTCGTGGCAGGGAGCGGCTTCCGCGAGCGCTGGGGCCGGATGCCGGCGGGGCGGGGCCTCGGTCTCGCGTGCGGCTCGTATCTCTGTGGCGCCGGGCTTCCGATCTATTGGAACCACATGCCCCAGTCGGGCGTGATGCTCAAGCTCGACCGTTCGGGCGGCATCGCGGTCTTCTGCGGCGAGGCGGAAATCGGCCAGGGATCGGATTCGGTCCTCGCGGCCACGGTCGCCGAGATCCTCGGCGTCTCGCTCGCGGATATCCGCCTCTGCGTGGCGGATACGGATCTGACCCCGGTCGACCTGGGGAGCTACTCGTCGCGCGTGACGCTGATGGTCGGC
>DASPXX010000251.1:0-55263 GCA_035637095.1 Thermoanaerobaculia bacterium | reverse complement strand
AGGTGGCGGACGACGTCACCGGCGGGCCGGCCCCGAGCATCCGCCTGAACGGCGCGCTGCGTTCGGAGGCGGCGAGGCCGCGGACCGAGATCGCGCTCTCCCAGAGCGGCGGCTACGTCGTGGCCGCCTCGGTGGAGGATGCGGCGGGCAACGAGACGCGGGCCGAGCGCAGCTTCGTCCTCGACTTCGGCGGCTGCACGCTCGGCGAGATCACGCCCGCGGCCGGCAGCGCCGTGGCGACGCCCACGGTGACCCTGGTCGGGCAGGCCGGCGGCGCCGCGGCGGTCAAGGTGCGGGTGCCGCAGACGGGTGGCGGGGTCCAGGAGTATGCCGCCTCGATCGCCGACGGCACCTTCCTCGCCGGCGACGTGCCGCTGCCGGTGGTGGGGGAGAACCAGTTGGAGCTGGTCTGTATCGACGGCTCCGGGACCGCGCAGAGCACGCCGCACCCGATCGAGCGGCTCGCCGCCGGCTCCGGGCCTACCATCAAGATCACCGCGCCGGCCGCGGGCGCGCTGCTCGGCGCCGATGCGGTCGCGGTCGAGGGGACGGTCTCGACCGGCGCCGTCACCGTCAACGGCCTCAGCGCCGTGGTGTCCTCGGGCACCTTCCGCGCTGCGACCGTCCCGCTCGCCGAAGGGCCGAACCCGATCCTGGCGCGCGCCGTCGACGCGGCCGGGCGGACCGCCGAGGACCGCGTGGTCGTCCAGCGCGACACCCAGGCGCCTCGGGTACAGATCACCCGGCCCGACAACCACAGCCAGGTGGGCGTCGCGGGAGCCGGTCCGGCGGCGATCGAGGTCTCCGGGCTCGTCGATCTCGACACCGAGCCGAACCTGGACCACGTGGTGGTGTCGACCTCCAAGGGCTCGGTCACGGCGACCGTCGATCCGCTGACCGGCGCCTTCCGCGCTCAGAACGTGCCGCTCGATCCGGCGGCCGGAGCGGGCACGTCCCAGACCATCACCGCCACCGCCACCGACGCGCTGGGCCACACGGGCTCCGGCTCTGTCGACGTCGCCCTCGATCCCGCCGGCCCGGCGATCGTCCTCTCCGAGCCTGCCGACCTCACGCGGTTCGGGGCCGGTGCGCCGGCCCAGATCACGGTGCGCGGCGAAGCCTGGGCGGCGCCGGGGACGGCGGTCTCGCTCAACGGCATCGATCTCGACCCGGCCACCCTCCCCTGGGAGGCGGCCGGGTCCGACGGCCGGCGCCACGTCGCGTTCACCGCCACGGTCAGTGTGCCCGGGACCGACGGAGCGTTCGGGATCATCGCTCGCGCCACCGACCAGCAGGGGCGGTGGGCGCAGGACCGGCGTCTGCTCTTCCGCGACGCGACCGCGCCGCGGGTGGTCGAGATGGTGCCCGCCGATGGCGCCACGGGCGTCGACGGCAATGCGCTGCTCCTCGTGCTCTTCTCCGAGCCGATCCGCCACGCCTCGCTCGACGCCGCCGACGGCCTCACGCTCACCCGCGTCTCGACCGGCCAGAAGGTGGTGGGGACCAAGACGGTCGCCGGCCAGGCCGTGGGCTTCGCCCCGGGTGCGGCGCTCGCGCCCGGCGAGGTCTACGTGCTCCGCGCCGGTGCGGCGATCACCGATGTGGCCGGCAACGCCCTGACCGCACCGGCCGAGGCGCGGTTCACGGTGGCCACGCCGAGCCTCAGCGGAGCACCGGTCCTCGATGCGCTGCCGGCCGTGGTCTGCGCCGACGAGATCCAGGTGACCGGCCATGCCTCGCCGGGAGCGACCCTCAAGGCGCGCGACGGCGATCTGGTCTTCACCGGCTTCGCCGATTCGGCCGGGGTGTTCAGCGTGGCCGTGCCGGTCACCGGCAGCGGCTATCACCTCCTGACCGTCTGGGCGCTCGACGCGGTGACTGGTGCGCGCAGCCCCGAGGCCACGGCGGTCGTGCGCATCGACTGCCGGGCGCCGTCGGTGGTCGAGGCGCACTTCGACCGCACGACCGGGATCGTGCGCGTCGTGTTTTCCGAGGACATGGACGCGGCGACCCTCACCGTGGGCGGCGCCACCGCGGCCATCCACCTGCTCGACGCCGAGGTCGCGGGGACGTATCAGAGCGGCACCCTGACGCTCTCCGGTGCCAGCGCCGCCGAGATCCACCTCGACACCGCGGCCAACGCCTGGTGGCGCGAGCGCCCGGTCCGCCTGCAGGTCTAGCCGCCGGCGGCCGATTCCGAAGGCAATGTCATGGCCGCCGCGTTCGAGACGGTCTTCTTCCCGGGCGGCGGCGGCGATCCGGCGGGCGGCTTCCTCTTCGGCGAGGCCTACGACGACACGACCGGGCGGCCGTTCTCCGGCGCCACGGTCAGCCTCTTCGCGGCGGGGGCCGGCACGCCGGTGACCGGTGCGGTGACCGACAGCCGCGGGCGCTTCGTGCTGGCCGGGACGGTGCCGGCGGGCCGCTACGTGCTGGTCATCGCAGGAAGCGAGACCACCCGCGTCTACCGCCGCCTGTCGCTGCGGCCCGCGACCGGCGTGGTGCCCTTCGACAGCCGCGTCACGCCGCTGGCCGATCCCGCGGGCACGCTCAGCCCGGTTTCTGGAGGCTCGGTCGGCTCCGGCGGCATGACCTTCGTCGCCGATCCCGCGGCTCTCCCCGGGACCGAGCCGGTCGCGGTGCGCCTCACCGCCCGGTCGGGCCAGGGGCTTCCCGACTTCCTGCCGCTCGGCTGGAGTCCGGCGGCGGCGGCCGAGGTGCGCCTGGAGCAGGACGGCGCGGCGCTCCCCGAGCAGAGCCTGTGGACCTCGGGCGCCGCGCACCTCGATCTGCCGCTCCCGGCCTGGGTGAGCGCGGGCGCCGATCTCCACGCCCTGCGCTACGAGCCGGGCACCGGCCGCTGGCTCACCCTGGCCGACCCCGAGCCCATCGCGGGCGGCGTGCGGATCTCGCTGGCCGGTCCGGGCACGGTGGCCGTGGTGGTGGCGGATGACGATCCGGCCACCCGTCCGCCGCTCCCGTCCGCGGAGGGCGAGCCGCTCGCCGGCGTCGACCGCCCGGCGGAGGTCCCCGCCCTCGGCGCCGACCTCACCCTCGATCCGCCGGTCGTCGGTCCCACCGGCCGCTCCAAGGCGCGCGTGGTGGCGCGCTCCGCTGACGGTACGACGCCGTGGCCGAGCGGTCTCGCGGTCCAGGCGTATCTGGAGGAGAGGCTCGTCCTGACCGGCGGTGGAGAGGTGCTGGAGGCGCCGTTCTCGGCCGACCTCGTCCTCTACCACCCTGAGCTCACCGCGGCCGAGCGCGGCGGTGCCTCCGCGGGCGCGGCCGGCGCCATGGAGTTCACCGTCTCGCCCAGCCCGCGCGCCGCCCAGGTGCTGCTGGAGGTCGGCTGGGAGAACATCCGGCTCTTCCCCTTCCCCGAGGAGGTCGAGCGCGGACCGGTCGTCGGGCCTGAAGGGGGTGCGGTCGACACGCCGGAGGGGGTGGAGCTGTCGATCCCCGAAGGCGCGCTCGGCGCCAAGATCCCGGTCGCCGCGACGCTCCTCACCGCGAGCGAGCTCGCCGCGCTGCCGCAGATCGCCGGCTACGACACCCTCGCCGCGGTGCGCATCGAGCTCTCGGGCGCGACGCTCGCCCGGCCGGCGACCCTGTCGCTGCCCACTCCGGCGGGGACCCCGGCCGATTCGACCGCCTCGCCGCGCGTGATCCTCGCCGAGCTGGTGGAGGCGCCGGTCGACGGCCGCGGCTCGCTGGCGCGCCTCGCCGCGCGCACGCACCGCGACGGGGCAGGGGAGGCGCAGCGGGTGGTCGCGTCTCCCGAGGCCTCCGGTCCCCTGCCGCTCGACGGCATCGTCCGCGAAGGCCTCTACCTGCTGCTCGCCGCCCATGACCCGCTGGGCTTCGCCACCGGCTTCGTGCGCTCCGGCAGCGGCGTGCCGATCGCCTTCTCGCGCGTCACCTCGGACGGGCTCGGCACCGGCGATCTCTCGCGGCTGACCGGCCGCTACGCGGTCCCCGTCTCTGCCGGCAGCGACCGGCACGTGACGGCGCGCCATCCCTCGCTCGACGAGCGGGGCACCGGCACGATTCCGAATCTCGCGCCGGGCCAGGTGGTCAGCCTCGACCTGACCGTCGAAGCGGTACCGCCGCGGGTCGTCTCGGTGACGCCGCAGGACGGGGCCACGAACCAGCCGCTCGCCACGGCGGTCTCGGTCCTCTTCAGCGAGGCGCTGTCTCCTTCGACCGTCACCTCCTCGACCCTGACGCTGGAGGTCGCCGGCGCGGACGGCGAGGCGACCGGGATCTTCGTCGACGGCGCGGTCTCCCTGGTCGACGGCGTGCGCGTGGTCTTCACGCCGAGCCGGCCGCTCCTGCCCGGCCGGAAGCTCCGCGCCCGCTTCGGCGGAGGCGTGGCCGATACGGGCGGTGCGATCTACGCCGGACAGCCGGTGCTCTGGACCTTCTCGACCTCGACGACGACCGTGCCCGGCGGGCAGGTCCACCCCGAGAAGTTCCACCTCCGGGTGCCGGTCAACGGAGTCGCCGAGATCTACGGCGATCCCGGAGCCCTGCCCGGCTCCATCTCGGGCCAGACGCCGTGGGCGGTCACGCCGGAGATCGAAGGTCCGGTCGCCGATCCCGTGCGCAACACCTTCCAGGCCAAGGCGGACGGCAGCTTCACCGGCACCGTCGGGCATCCGCCCAACTTCGCGGTTGCCCTCGACAGCAAGGTCTGGGTGAAGGTCTTCGATCCGACCGGCACGCTCGCGGCGCAGTTCCGCGTCGGGCCGTTCACCACCCCCGACGGCCTTGGCTTCGTGGCCCCGGCGGGCGAGGCGGTGACCTTCCGCAGCGCCGAGGGGCTGGTGGTCGACGTGCCGGCGGCGGCCTTCGGCAAGGCCACGCTGGTGCGCGTGCGCACCCTCAATCCCGCCTCCCTGGGCATCGCCACGCCGCAGGGTCTCGGCCTCGGCGCCTACATCGACGTCGACTTCGACGGCGAGGCCAAGGAGACGCTGCAGGTCTCGGTGCCGGCCTCGGCCGACGCGGCCGACGGCGCCCAGGTCTTCATCGGCCAGGCGGTGGACCTCGCCTGGGGGCGGCGCCTCCAGCTCCTCTCGGTGGGCGGCGTGCTGGAGCGCGACGGCCAGCGTTACCTGTCGAACGATCCGTCGCTCCAGCCCGAGCCGGAGCCCGGAGCCGCCAACCGTGCGCTCACGCGGGCCGGTGTCCGCTCCTGCCGGACGGCGCGCCAGGAGGGGCTCAACCGCTGCTTCCTCCAATCGCTGCTCATGGAGTTCACCCTCCGCTCGCACGCGGTCTTCTTCTACGAGCAGGGCGTCGAGTGGTCGCTCTTGAGCGGGATGGCGCAGCCGTTCCCGATGATGCTCGGGATCGCTCAGGAAGCGATCTTCAACAAGCTGGCCGATGCCTGGGTGTACCTGCCCCGGCCGCACGACTGGGACGGCGGCTTCGTGCTGCCGGTCCTCTCGGCCGAGCCGCTGGAGCTGGTGCGCCGCGACACCGCCACCGGCTGGGTGCTGGCGAGCCAGACCTACGATCCGGTGCCGGGGAGCGATGGCCTGATCGACGTCGGATTCCTGGGGAGCGGCAAACCGTCGCGTCCCCTCCTCCTCGACGCCCGGCCGTTCCAGCTCTACCGCCTGCCGGCGCCGGAGCACGACGACGCGGCCCGCCTGTCGCTGGAGATGGAGCTCGAGGCCGACTCCGCGGGCCTGGTGACCGTCTCCGGGGTGCCCGGCTTCCCGGTGCCGGAGGGGACCTCGGTCACGATCTACGACCTCGCGCCGGCTTCGCCCGAGCCCGCCGAGGAAGGGGAGGCCGAGCCGCAGCCGGCCGCGCCGATCGCCGGAGCCCCGGTGACGGTCTGCGAACCGGAGCAGGCCTGGTCCACCACACCGCTCCCCGGCAGCGACGACCTCCTGGTGGTGGTGGCACCGGGCGGCCTCGATGCGGCCTCGCTCGACCAGCTCGAGCTGCAGTTCGACCAGCCGCTCCAGGATGTCACCGGGAAGCCGGTAGAGCAGGTGGCGCGCCTCCTCGACCTGGGGCCGCTCACCGAGGGGTGCGGCAGCTCCACGGCGGCCGGATATCCCAAGAGCCTGCCGCTCGTGCTGGAGCAGGTCGACCGGCGGAGCCGCCTGGTGATCCACCTGATCTCCGGGCTCGCCGCCGGCCACCGCTTCCGCCTGGAGATCGTCCCCTCGTCCCTCGTCGTCGACGATCCCGACGGCAACGCGCTGGCCTACTGGGATTCGGCGCCCACGCGCTTCGAATTCGCCACCCGCGAGGTCCCGGGCGAGCCCATCTCCGGCATGCCGGACGGCCCCGCTCTCGGCACGACCAGCGTCGCGCGCGACATGCTGAAGCTCGGCAACCTGCTGCTGGTCGCCTCCGAGACGGGCGACCTGGTGGCGATCGACGCCAGCCGTGCCTCCGAGGAGGACGGGCTCCGCCGCTATGCCCTCAAGAACAAGGGGGTCCAGTCGGCGACCCGGTCGCTCGCCACCGACGGCCACAACCGGATCTTCTACAGCGGCCTCTTCGGCTCCATCTGGGGGATCAAGGCGATCCGCCTGGAGGATGTCCGCCAGGCCTCCGCGCCGTGCGTGAACACGCCGGAGTGGGCCCAGGGGCTCCCCTGCTTCGAGGGGGTCGAGGGCTCGGCGCGCATCGCCTATGCGCTCGGCACGACGGCCGGCACCACCGCATCCGAATGGCTCGCCCTCGGTACCCTGCCCGAAGGGGTGCCGATGAAGCTCGCCGTCCTCACTCAGGACGAGAAGGGAAAGACCCTCGAGCTGGCCGACTTCGTCGACGTCTACGATCAGGCTGTTCCGGGCATTGGCGCGCTCACCCCCGACAGCGAGGGGATCTACACCTTCGACGTCAACCTGCGCTCGACCCTGGCCCGCTCGCAGGCCGGAGCGCGCGAGCCCAGCCTGCCGCCGGGGACGACGCCCGAGCCCGCCGTCACCGAGTGGAGGAAGAAGGTCTGCGACGGCGAGGAGGACTACGACCGCTACCAGCGGGTCACCGTCGACAACCTGACCACCGGCCAGACCTGGTCGATCGACGTCGAGAACCCGTGGCCCAACGGCGGCTCGGGCACCGGCAACGCGATCATCTCCGGCGTCCGCGCCCGCAAGGGCGACCAGATGCGGGTGCGCTACAACCTGCGCGCCCTCGGCCACGTCGCGATCATGGGCAGCGGCATCACGGTGGTCGACCTGAACCGCTTCTACGGCCTGCTGCAGCCGTACCAGACCGCGGGCTCCGGCCAGTGCGGCCGGCGGCTCGGCAAGTTCGAGGGGCAGCAGCTCGAGTTCCCAGCCTGTGCCCCCGGCAGCCTCGACCTCGACGGCATCGCCATGACCCCGGCGGTGGTGACCCATTCGCGCACCGGTTGCGACGGCGTCCCCTGCCGCGGCGAAGGGTTCATCGACATCTACTCGCCCCTGCAGCGGGTGGGCGCCCTCCACACGCGCTCCACGGCCGCGTCGCCCGGAGGCGTCGAGAACGGCCTCTTCGGCAACGTCGACGGTCCGGAAGCCTTCCAGCTCGCGGACCTGGCGGCGTGCATCCAGCAGGTCGACGGCCAGCTCGTCATGCTGCGCGACGTGGCTCTCGCCAACGACGCACTGTGGGTCTTCCGCGGCATCCACGGCGAGATCGGCGGCACCTTCCAGGCGCCTCCCGCGGGCTTCACGCCGCAGATGATGCAGAGCGACCTGCTCTTCCTCTCTCTCGGAGCACCCGGCATCTACGTCTTCGACGTCTCGGCGCGCAGCCTGGTCCTTTCGCCCATGGGTGGACCAGCTCTGGTGGGTCGCCTCTCGGTCCCGGGTCATACCGCCTTCCGGCTGCAGGTCGACCCCGTGCGCGGGCTGCTCTTCGCCGGCGGTACCGACACCTCGACCGGCAAACCGGTGATCGACGTCTGGGACATCGCGTCGATCAACGGTGCGCCCGGCCTCGACGGCGAGCCGACGCCCCGGGCGACGCTCCACGCCCCGTGGTCGACCAACCAGCTCGGGATCGACGCGACCGGCACCGGCCTGCTCTACACCTGGGGTGCCGAGCAGGGGCCGCTCGTCGTGCCCTTCGACCGGCCGCAGTTCATCTTCTCCGGGCTGTATCGCCCCGAAGCGGTCGAGGAGAAGCAGGGGATCTCGGGCGTGCAGCAGGCGACCTCGCGGTTCGTGCCTCTCGGTGTGCCGCTCGAAACCTCGCCCGATGCCGAGGACGACTACATCGCCAACGAGAGGAAGGCCACGGCCGCCTTCAAGCTGCGCCTGGCCCTGCCGGGATCGTTGGGACCGGAGCTCACGGCGAAAGTGCAGAGCCTGCGCTCCCTGCCCGGCGACAAGAGCCTGGGCCGGGAGGATGTCGGACCATCCGTGGCCCTGCCCGGTGGCCCGGGCTGGCCGGACCAGGAGGTGATCGTCCGTCTGCGCCGCGTCGGTCTGGGGAGCGAGGACGGACAGGGTCAGCTCACCGGCGAGGCGGGTCCGCTGGGCACGGCCTATCAGCTCTATGAATCCGTCGAGACCGTGCTGCTCGAAGCCGATCCGCGGGCCCGCTCCGGATATCACCGCCAGGATGCCCCGGGCAACGACACCGCCGACGAGAAGGCGCAGTGCCGCCACTGCAACTGGCCGGGCTACCTGCCCGACCCGCTGGGCAACGAGCCGGCTCTCGACAACGTCAAGGAGCTCCTGGCCGGCCGCTACGTGCGCGCCTTCCTCTTCGCTACCACGGAAGGCGGCGTGAGCGCGGTCACCCGGCAGGCCACAGAGGACGCCATCGACATGTTCGAGCAGCGGGGCGAGAACTATCCGCTGCCCGCGGGATCGGCCGAGGTGGCGGGACCGGCGGATGCCGTGCCGTCGCCGCTTCAGGTCTCGCTGGCCGAGCCCGCGCAGGGCGGAGCCATCTGGAGCCCGGGAGAGGCCGGTGTCTCGGTTGCGCTGCCCGGAGGGGAGCTGCTGCTGACCACCACCGACCACTCCGTCGGCGGACGCGCCATCCCGTTCTCGCTCGACCGCTTCTACCGCTCTGGCACGCTCGGTTACGGTCCGCTGGGGAGCGCCGGCTGGTCGGCGAGCCTCTTCGCTCACCTGCGCGAGCTGGCGGTCACCGGCGAGGTCGAGTACCACGACGGAATGGGGCACGTCTGGCGGTTCTTCCCGCGCACGCTCCCTGCGCCGCCGGAGGGCTACGAGAATGATGACGCGGCCTCCTACTACGCTCCGGCGGGGGTCTACCTGCGCCTCCAGAAGCTCTCGGGAGGCCAGGGTTGGCGGCTGATCACCCGCGATCACGGGGTGGCGCTGTTCGACAGCGTCGGGCACCTGACCGAGATCTCCGATCGCTTCTACCGCGGTGGCACAGCGGGCGATCAGGGCAACCGCATGCAATTGCGGTACGACCCGTTCGGGCAGCTCGTGGCCGTGGTCGACGACCTCGGCCGGCAATACAAGCTCGAGTACTTCGACGATCCGCGCCCGGAGGCGGAGGGAGGCGACGGCGACCGCTATGGCCTGCTCAAGTCCGTCACCGACTTCGTCGACCGCGAGGTGGCCTACGAATACGACGGCGATCGGCGCCTGACCAAGGTGAAGATGCCCGAGGTGACCAATCCGGTCGAGGCGTATGCGGAGCTCTCCTACACCGGATCGTCGCGCCCGACTCTGGAATACCACTACGAGCCCACGGACGGAGCCGACGCGTCGGAGACGGCCACCGGAGCGCTGCTGCACGGCAAGTTCGCCAAGCTGCGCCTGGCTGACTTCGAGCTTCCCCAGTTCGTGGAGGGAGCGAGCAGCGTGCCGCGGGCGCGCTTCAGCTACGAGGCGAACAGTGGCCGTGTTATCCGGGTGGGTTTCCCGACGCGCGACAACCAGAACTCCGGCACCTCGTCCGTCGAGTGGAGGCTCACTCCGGGCGGCGGTTCTCCTCCCCCTTTCCCTCCCGACAGGATCACCTTGCGGGCGCCTTGGGACCACGAGGTCGAGCTCACCCTGACCAAGGGACGGATCACCGCCCGCAAGGAGCAGCTCACGGTCCACCAGCCCGGCGCCTCCCCGAACGAGGAGCAGCTCACGACCTCCTACAGCTTCTCCGAGGATGGACGGCTGCTCAACGAGGACCGTCCGGACGGCTCGCGCACGACCCAGTGCTTCGCCGACGGAAAAGGTGGCCCCGAGTGCGAGGAGGGCGGCTCGCAGGCCCTGGACCGGCTGGCCAAGGCGAACGTGGTCAAGACGTTGACAACGGCGTTGACGCAGGAAGCCAAGGGATCGGCCGACTACACGACTACCGGGACCGGCGCCGACTATCAGGACGACAACCAGCTCAGCGAGGTGACCGACGGTGAGGGCCGCCCTGTGAGCCTCGCGGTACCGCAGGCGGGGCAGAGCGCCGCTACCCGGTTCGCCACGGAGAACGTCTCGGCGCAATTCTCCTTCGACCGGTTCGGACGGGTGAAGCAGGCTTTCGGAGGCGGCGCCGGAGCGCCGCAGATGCACCTCGATTACGGCAAGGACGCGCGGGGGCAGCAGGGCGCAGGTCTCGCCCGGCGGATCGAGCGGGGGAGCGGCGGGTCCGCCTTCTGGCGTCAGATCGACTACGACGACGCCTACAACCCCGAGCGGGTGGAGACCTCGCAAGGCGTCTCCACCACCACCAAGTTCGACACATGGGACCGGCCGGTGCGCATCGTCTCCGGCCTCTCCACCGATGGCCGCTTCGCGCAGGTGGGAGCGGCCGAATGCACCGAAGGAGAGGGCGCGCGGACCGAGAAGGCCTACGACGCCGCCGGCCACCCGGTGCGCGAGAGGCGGCTCCAGGACTACGTCGACCCGGCCGATGGAGCGACGCGGTGCCGCTGGGTCGAGATCCGCTACACCTACAACGCCCGCGAGCAGCTCGTCTCTACCGAGGAGACCCATCTCGCCTCGGCCACCAATCCGGGGCAGGTCACGGCGGCGCCGCAGGAGGTGATGGTCGAGGAGTACGACGAGCACGGACGGATCGAGCGCGAGCGGACCAAGGCGGTCAGCCGGCCGGACCTGATGACGGCCTATGCCTACGACAGCGCGGGACGGGTAGCCGCGACGCGGACCGGCGACGAGGGGCTGCGCCTGGTCGGTTACGACAGGCTCTCGCGGACGGTCTTCACCACCGACGGAGACCAGAGCGTTTGGCGGGGCCGCTACGACGCCTGGGGGCGGCTCTACCACGAGGAGCAGGCCACGGGCGCGGTGGTGCGGAGGCGCTTCGACAAGGCGGGGAATCTCCTCGAGGAGGCGACCTTCGACGCGGATCCCACGACCACGGCGAGCGCCAAGGTGCTCTCCGACGTGAAGACTCACTTTACGAGCTTCGGGGTGATGGACCGCACGTCCCAGGCGCTCACCGAGGCCGTGGGACAGAACCCTCCGGCGATGCGGGCCACCGAGCAGGTCTTCGACGGCTCCGGCCGGGTGACCGAGGTCTGGAGCGGTCCGCCGCTCGAGAACGATTCGATGCAGGTGGACCATCAGAAGGCGCGGCGGGAGAAGAAGGTCGAGTACGAGCCCTCCAGCGGCAGGGTTCAATTCGAGCGCTACGGTGGGGACGACGCGACGGCGCCGCTCCATGCGGTGCGCTTCGATTACGGCTCCGAGAGCGACGCGCCCTGGCCCGACGCGGTCACCCTCCTCGAATCGGTGCCCGGGCAGTCGGATCTCGTTCCAACCCTGACCACAGCCTACCGGCGCGACGCCTTCGGCCGGCCGGTGGAGGAGAGGACGAGCAACGGATTGCTGACCCTCACCACCTACGACCGGGGCGGCGACGCCATTCGGGTCCGGACAGGCTCCGGCAGCGAGACCTCCATCAGCTATGACGGCCGCAATCTCCCAGTCAAAGTGGTGCGCCCGAACGGCCGCGGCTTCACGCTCTATGCCTACGATCTCGATGGCTCGAAGCTGCGGGAAGCGACCCACACGGCTTCGGAGGAGCTCTGGGAGACGGTTTACGGCTACGACGCGACCGGCCGGATGACGACGATCGCCTACGACGACGGCTCGGCGGAGACGCAGACCTACAATCTCGACTCGACCCTGGCCACGCGGCAGACCCGCGACGGTCTTCTCTTGACTTATTCGTACGATCCTGCGAACCGCTTGCAGGCGGTGACGCCGGCTCTCGCGGCGGCGGGATCCTCGTCGTCGACGCTCCTGGATGCGGGAGACAAGTACGCTTTCGACAAGCTCTCCCGGCCCATCCAGCTGGAGAGCGGGCGTCCAGGCATTGCCGGCTATGACCCGGCGCTGGCCGTGCGCTATTCCACCTACGATCTGGCCTCGCGACCGGCTGCAGAGGCGGTCGGAAGCCGAGCGCCTCTCTCCTGGCACTACGACACCTGGAACCATCCAGTCGAGGTGACTTTGCCGGAAGGAACGGCGCGCGGCGCGGCGGGCCCGTTCCAGGGCTTCACCCGGCACTATGACACCCTCGACCAACTGATCGACGTTTCGGGCATGGGAGCCGCCGGCCTGTCGCCCACGCCGCTGGGAGCGCAGTGGAGCTGGGGCGGCGCCGGCCGTCTCTACGCCGTTACCACAAAGGGCGCTCTTCAGACGGCAGCCCGCTACGGCTACCACGGCGGCGCGGGTCCGCAGGTCCCTGGCTACAGCCCGGACGCGTCCTCCAAGTGGGCACTTGGGACCCTGATCTGGGGAAGCGGCGGCGATGCCTCGGCCACCGCTGCACCTCAAAGGACCTGGGCTGCCTTCGGCTTCGGCTGGCGGGGTAATGAAGGGACTCCCTCCGACGGAGCCAAGCTGGGCCGCCAGGTGCTCCAACTCTCTGGCGCCACGGCCGATCTGTTCGCCGGCATGGGATGGTCCTACGGTTATGATGGCGGCGTGCGGCTGTCGTTCGCCACCTCGGGCAACGGCAGCCTGGATGGCCAGGCTCCGGCGCCCGGAAGTGACGCCGAGAGCTTCAGCTTCAAGTATGGAGCCGGCGATGAGCTCTCGCAGATCGTGCGCGAGGCCACCGGTCAGATCGCGGAGCTCCAGACCGGCGACTATGGCCGAATCCTCTCCTGTAACGGTGCACCGTTCTCCTACGATGGAGCCGGGCGGCGTCTGGAAGATGACCGCTTCGTCTACCACTGGGATTGGCGAGGGCAGCTCGTCTCGGTGACGGTGAAGGACACCTGGCCCGACACCGATGGCGACGGCCAACCCGACGTGACCCCCTGGGCAGGCTACCAGGTTCGTTACGACTACGATGCAGCGGGCCGCATCATCCACCGCCTGGTCTACGGCAAGCTCCCGGAAGGGTCCACCGACGACTCCCAGCGACCCTTCGTCGAGAAGCGGGTCTTCGTCTGGGAAGGTGATGGATTGGCGGCCGAGGCGGCCTACGGCAACCCGGACGAGTCGATCTTCCGCTGGCGCAAGACCTATGTGCCGGGTCCCAAGGGCCTGGACGACGCCGTGCAGGTCGTGGTGGAAGACGCCGCCTCGGGTACGACGCGGACCTACACGCTGCTGCGGGACGAGATGGGTACCGTCATCGGTCTGGTCGCCGAGGACGAGGGGAACGATCCCACCAAACCGCCGGCGCCGGTGCGCTATCGCTACACACCCTACGGAGAGGCTCATGCCGAGAGTGGCCCCGAGCTGCTGCGCGCCCGCTTCGACGAAGAGGCCAACCAGGTGGTTACCGCCGGTGGATCCGTGACTCAGGCTGCCGCGGCCGGAACCGCCGCCGGTGCGCTGGCCCTCGACTGGACCCTGAAGCTGGACAGCGCGACACTTCCCGAAAATCTGAAGGTCGAGCACCTCGTCGCAGGGCTCGGCTGGCTGCCGTTGTCCGCGGACGAGGTGGCCGTGGGTGTGGAGCCCACCAGTGGGATCTCGGCCGGAGGCGGCGGTCCCCCGATGCGTTTGTTGGTGCTCGCCCGCAACGGCTGGCCCCAGGGGGCGAGTTACCGCGTCCGCCTGACGGGAGGTCTCGAAGACGAGCTCGGCCGGCGCTTTGGTCAGACCGAGAGCCTGGAGTGGAGGGTTCCCGAGGCTCCGGCCACCGGGACCATCGCCGCCATCCTTTTCGACAAGAAGATCGCCGTCCGCTACGAGAGCTGGGAGGCGGCCACAGATTCGGTGGAAGGCCGCTTCCCCGGTGGCCAGACCGCGCTCTTCCAGGGCTTGTGGACCGATCCCCTGACCGGCATGGCCTATGCTCGGGCGCGCTGGTATGACGCCCGCAATGCGGCATGGCTCTCGGAAGATCCGATGGCCGACACCGACTCGCCGAACCTCTACGCCTTCGTCGGCGCTCAGCCGAACATGTCGACCGATCCGCGGGGCCTCTGCATGGGCTTCGAAGAGCTCACCTGCGGCGAGGTCGCCGACAGCTTCCTGAGCTGGAACGCTGCGAAGCGGACCGGCAACTTCCTGGTCGGTGAGGTCGAAGGCATCTACAACACCGGCAAGGGAATCGTCCATGCAGCTCTCCACCCGATCGAGACCGGCGAGCAGCTCGTACAAGGCGCGGCTTACCTGGCGGAGAACTGGGACCGGATCGACCTCAAACAGGTTGCGACGAACGCGGTCGACTCCTACGTCAATGCCAGCGCCGAGAAGCAGGGGGAGGTCTTCGGTGAGGTTGTGCTCTCGACGATCCTGCTCGGAGGCGTGGGCAAGACGGCAGAGGCCGAAAAGCTTGCCGGACTGGTTAAGGACGTGGCTTCACTGGGCAAATGGGGCGACGAGCTCGGCGACGCTGCTATGCTAGGCTTCCGTGAGGGCGCAGCCGAGGGCGTGGCGGAGTTGGCACCGGAGATCTCGGAACAGGCGATCATTCGACAACGTGTGCTGGCCCGAATCGCAGAAAGCCAGGTCGCGAGGGGGGCGAGCAATTTCGGGGCTCACGTGGCAAGAGAGGCCCAAGCTCTCAGCGGCTATACAGCGGATGCTTGGGAGATGACGACTCTTTCGAAAGGCTCGTTGATCTACGGTGGCACTCCTGGGCAATCGGCCTTCTACGCGAGCTTCGAGACGGTGAAGGAGAGCGGCCTGAGAGCTAAGCCCCTCTTTGAGTCATTGCAGGTCGCTCCTCATTCCGTGTACGGCTATAGACCGCAAGTTCAGGCATATCGACTGGTTCGCGATCTGCGAGTGGCTTCAGGTGCGGCGACCGCAAACCCGGCACTTGGGGCAGGTGGAGGTACCCAATTCTTCGTGCCACGATATGACAAGGTGCTCACGCCGGTGAGATCCTTTAATCTGACGAGGTGAGCTTGAAGGCAAACGCCGTACCTGGTCTGAGTAGGAACCTGCGATCCCTTTTCGACCGCGAGATCGAGCTCGGAAACCGAGTCTTGCGTATCGATGAACCGGCGGGTACAAAGTGTCCACTTGCTGTGGTTTTCAGGGATACTCTTCATTTTGGAGAGCTCAAGGCGCTGGCCGAAGGACTTGGTTCGGCTGTGAGGAAGTGGGAGAACCGGGATCCACACTATCCATCTGAAGCGGGTTTTGTATGTCAGGATACCAACCAAGTGCTTGCGGGTCCTCTCCGAGAATAGCCTTGTGGCCGGTCACGTCCAGGTGCTTCCAGGTGAATCGAATCCGCGTTGCCCTCCGGAGGAGCACTTTCAGGAGGCGGTCCAAAGAACGACCGAGCAGATCCGATTCGCCGAGAAGCCGTGGTGGAAGAAGCTCTTCGGCCGGACTGCGACCTAGTAGGCTGTGCTCGCTGCCGTCGGTTATTCGGTCTCCTTCATCGATTTCCTACCGCGGCGGCGGCTGGCCCTCGTCCGCCGGGGGCTGCCCCTCGTCGGGCTGCGGCTCCTCCTGGGGCGAGGGTGACACGCTCTGGGCGCCTCTCGCTCCCGGTTTGGCGGGCATCTTCTCGCCTTCTTTCGGGATGTAGAACGCCTTCTGCTGGTACCAGGGCAGGCTGGTGATCGTCGACCATTGCGAGCTGTATTCGCGGGCGGGCTCGGTGCCGGCCACGAAGGCTTCGTTGATGGTCCGGCCTCCGGTCTTCGAGAGCAGGCCGCTGTAGTACTCGATGTCCTTCATGATCACGCCCGGCGGCACCTGGAAGGTCTCGCCCTTCTGGATCCAGCCGTTCGCGAGGCCGTCTTCCGCGATGTCGCGCCAGATCGGCAGTGCGGCGACCGCGCCGCTCATCCCGGAGCCCAGCGAGCGCTTCACGTCGTAGCCGATCCAGGTGAGGATCGTGTAGCGCGGCGTGAAGCCGACGAACCAGGCGTCCGAGAAGTCATCCGTGGTCCCCGTCTTGCCGGCGATGTCGAGGGGGAGGTCGTGGATGGCGTACGCCGTGCCGTGGTCGATGACCCCTTCCATCATGTGGGTCAGCACGTAGGCGACGGCGGGGCTCGTCGAGAGGTAGGAGGCCGGGAAGTGCTGCTCCAGCACGTGGCCGTCCGGCTCGGCGATCCTCCGGATCAGGTGCGGCTCCACGTGCACTCCCTGGTTGGCGATGGTGGCGTAGGCCGCGGCGAGCTCGATGGGCACCAGGTCCGCCGCGCCCAGGGCGATGCTCGGATAGTTGGGCAGCGGCGTGCGGATACCGCAGCGCTGGGCGAAATCGATGACTCTCCGGCCCCCGACCAAGTCCCACAGCTTCACCGCGGGGACGTTGATCGACTGCTCCAGGGCCCGGCGCAAGGTCACGATGCCGGCGTGCTTGTGGTAGTAGTTCTCGGGCCGGTAGCTCATCCGCCCGTCGGCGCCGAGGAAGGCGGTCGGCGCGTCGAGCAGCGTGTCCGAGGGGGTCCAGCCGGCCTCCAGGGCGGTCCCATAGACGAACGGCTTGAACGCCGAGCCCACCTGCCGCCGTGCCTGGGTGATGCGGTTGAACTTGTTGCGAGCGAAGTCCCAGCCGCCGACCATGCCGAGCACGGCGCCCGAGTGGCTGTCGAGGACCACGGCCGCCGCCTCCATCCGCGGCTCCTGCTCCAGCTGAAGATGGAGCTCCGGCGCCTCCGGCTTCTGCGGATCCTCTTTCGCCGTCTCCTTGCCGTCCTTGGTGTCCTTCTTGTCCTTTTTCTTTTCCACCGCCTGGAGGCTGAACCAGGCCACCGAGCCGCGCTTCAGGAGGTCGTCCGGCTGCTTGCGGCGGGTCCAGGCGATCCCGGCGGCATCGAGGGTGTAGACCTCGCTGCCGATCTTGACCCGGGCCGTCGCCGGACCGCTCTCCAGGACGATGCCCTGATACCAGCGGCCGGGCACCGGTTTGCCGTGGCTCCAGGTGGGGAGCTGCTGCGTATCGATGACCGCCGGCTCCAGGGTCGCGATCGGGCCGTGCCAGCCGCGGCGGCGGTCCATGCGCAGCAGGCCCTGGCGCACCGCCTTCTCGGCGGCCCGCTGGATCGGCGGGACGAGCGTGGTCTGCACTTGGAGACCCCCCTCGTAGAGAGCGGTGGGGCCGTATTTGGTCTCCAGGTATTTGCGGATGTCCTCGGCGAAGTAGGGGGCGAAAAGCTCCTCGGGCTGCTGGGAGGAGACCAGGATCGGCTGCACCACGGCCTGCTCGTACTGCGCGTTCGTGATGTAGCGCTCCTCCAGCATGCGGCGCAGCACGCGGTCGCGCTGGTGCTTCACCTGCTCGGGGTTGCGATAGGGGCTGTAGCGGCTCGGCGCCGGGATGATGCCGGCGAGGGTCGCCGCCTCGGTGAGGGAGAGCCTGGCGGCGGGCTTGTCGAAATAGTAGCGGGAGGCCGCCTCGACCCCGTAGTTGCCGTGCCCCAGGTTCACCAGGTTCAGGTAGAGGGTCAGGATCTGCGGCTTGCTGAGGTTCTTCTCCAGCTCCACCGCCACGAAGGCCTCTTCGACCTTGCGGCTCCAGGTGCGCGCGCGGGTCAAATAGAGGCTGCGGGCGAGCTGCATGGTGATCGTCGACGCGCCCTCGACCACCCGGCCGGCCCGCAGGTCGGTCAACGCCGCCCGCATGATGCCGACGGCATCGACGCCGCCGTGCTGAAAGAAGTTGGAGTCCTCGGAGGCGAGCACCGCCTGCTGCAGGATTTTCGGGATCTCCGCCTGCTTCAGCATGACCCGCCGCTCGCGCGCGAAGGTGGAGAACACGGTGCCGTCCTGGGCATAGAGCTGAGTCACCAGGCTGGGGGTGAAGCCGACCAGCGACTCCACGCGCGGGACGTGGATGGCGGCGGCGACCGCGACGCCGGTGATCGCGCCGACGAGCAGCGCGACGACCAGGGGCAGCGTCCAGCGCATCAGCCGGCGCGGTGTTCTGGACTGGCTGGAGCGGGCAGGAGGGGAGGTGGAGGGCAGCGGGTCGTATCGCACGGCTTTCATTATAGGATGATGCCGACCCGGAGGCCCCCCGATGGCGGAACCCCCTGACCAGCCACCCTATGTTCCCCCGAGCCCGTTCAACCCACCGGGTGTGAGCCCTCCCGGAGTGCCCGCGCGTCCGCCGGGCCGTTCCGGTTGCAGCAAACCGCTCCTCATCGGCTGCGGGGCCATCCTGCTCCTCCTCGGGATCGGCCTCGTCGTGATGATCTACAACGCTCCGAAGATCGTGCAGTGGTCGTTCCGGGCGATGGAGCAGGACATCATGGGCCGTCTCGGCCCGGACGTCACACCGGAGGACCGCGTCCATCTCGCCGCGGCCTTCGAGGACGCTCGCCGCAGCATGGAGAAGAACCAGGGGATCGACATCTCCAAGGTCCAGGCCCTCCAGAACAAGATCATGGAGGTGGCCCCGGCCTCCCGGCCGATCTCCCACAAGGACGTTCAGGAGCTCACCCGGTTGCTGGAGGGGCTGGCGGGGAAGGCCCTCACCCCCGGCCCCTCTCCCGCAAGCAGGAGAGGGGAGAGGGTTAGCTCGCGCAAGCTCTGGGAAGCCGTGGCCTGACTAACCTACACCCCTCTCCCGCTCGCGGGAGAGGGGCCGGGGGTGAGGGTAGGGGGGGAGGGTCGGGGAGGGGGTACAATGCGCCCATGTCGGGTTTCCAGCTCATCTCCCGCTTCACGCCCCAGGGGGACCAGCCGGCTGCCATCGCGCAGCTCGTCGAGGGGTTGGAGCGCGGCGACAAAGAACAGGTCCTGCTCGGTGTCACCGGATCGGGGAAGACCTTCACCATCGCCAAGGTCATCGAGGCCCTGAACCGGCCCACCCTCGTCCTCTCGCACAACAAGATCCTCGCGGCACAGCTCTTCCAGGAGTTCCGGAGCTTCTTTCCGAACAACGCCGTCGAATACTTCGTCTCCTACTACGACTACTACCAGCCCGAGGCCTACGTCCCGGCCACGGACACGTACATCGAGAAGGAGACCAGCATCAACGAGGAGATCGACCGCCTCCGCCTGCGCGCCACCAAGTCGCTGTTCGAGCGGCGGGACGTGATCATCGTGGCCTCGGTCTCCTGCATCTACGGCCTCGGCTCGCCGGAAGCCTTCTTCGGCATGCTCCAGTTCTTCAGCAAAGGGGATACGGAGGGGATGGACCCCGTCCTCAAGCGGCTCGTCGAGATGCAGTACGAGCGCACCAACATGGACCTCTACCACGGCAGCTTCCGGGTGCGCGGCGACGTGCTGGAGATCCTCCCGGCCTATGAAGAGGTCGGCCTCCGGGTCGAGTACTTCGGCGACGAGGTCGAGCGCATCACCCGCTTCGACGTTCTGCGTGGCGACGTCCTCTACGAGCTCGACCGCATCGCGGTCTATCCCCGGACGCACTACGTGACTCCCAAGGAAAAGCTGGAGCTCGCCATCGCCGGCATCCGCGTCGAGCTGGAGGAGCGGCTGGCGATCCTGGAGGCCGAGGGCAAGCTCCTGGAGCGGCAGCGGCTGGAGCAGCGCACCCGCTTCGACCTCGAGATGCTCAAGGAGATCGGCTACTGCCACGGCATCGAGAACTACTCGCGCCATCTCTCCGGCCGCGCGCCGGGAGAGCCGCCGCCGACGCTCTTCGACTACTTCCCGCCCGACTACCTGGTCGTCATGGACGAGAGCCACCAGACCATCCCGCAGGTGCGCGGCATGTATCACGGCGACCGCTCGCGCAAGACGACCCTGGTCGACTTCGGCTTCCGCCTCCCCTCGGCGCTCGACAACCGGCCGCTCACCTTCGACGAGTGGGACGCCCGCATTGGCCAGCGGATCTACGTCTCGGCGACGCCGGCGGAGTGGGAGCTCACGCGTACCGGCGGTGTAGTCGTGGAGCAGGTCATCCGTCCCACCGGCCTGCTCGATCCGGTGATCGAGATCCGGCCGGCCAAGGGGCAGGTGGACGACCTGGTAGGGGAGATCCGCAAGGTGGTCGCCCGCAAGGAGCGCGTCCTGGTCACCACCCTGACCAAGCGGATGGCCGAGGAGCTGACCCAGTACCTCCAGGAGCTCGCCATGCGGGTGCGCTACATGCACAGCGACGTGGAGACCCTGGAACGGGTCGAGATCGTCACTGGCCTGCGCCGCGGTGACTTCGACATCCTGGTGGGAATCAACCTGCTGCGCGAGGGGCTCGACCTGCCCGAGGTGTCGCTCGTTGCCATCCTGGACGCCGACAAGGAGGGGTTCCTCCGCAGCACCACCTCGCTCATCCAGACCTCCGGCCGTGGCGCCAGAAACCTGAACGGCAAGGTGATCTTCTACGCCGACAGGATGACCGATTCGATGCAGAGGGCGATCGACGAGACCGAGCGCCGCCGGGTCAAGCAGAGGACCTATAACGAGGAGCACGGCATCGAGCCGGCGAGCATCTTGAAAGACATCCACAACCCGCTGGTCCAGATGAGCCAGCTCGACCTCTACGCCGCCGGCCCGCAGCGCCTCTCCGATGTCGCCGAGGCGAGCGACGTCCCCCTCAACGAGCGCATCGCCCGCCTGGAGAAGGAGATGCGAGCCCACGCCAAGCGCCTGGAGTTCGAGGAGGCCGCCGAGCTGCGCAACAAGATCCGGGAGCTGCGGGAGCTGCAGATCTACGCGGGGTAGACAGGGCTCGGCATGAACGAAAGCAAACAGCTCTACTTCCTCTGCGTGAAGAACAAAGGCTACGCAGCCTCGCTCCAGGTGAGAACGGTCTACCGGGGAATCAGCGATTCGCAGGCCGAGGCTCATGGCATGCTCCGAATCGTTGATGAGTCGGGCGAGGATTACCTCTTCCCGGCGAGTTTCTTCGTTCCCATCGAGGTGCCAGCCGAGGCTGCCCACGCCTTCGCGGGTGCGGCCTGATCATTCGCGTTGAGCCTGGCTGCCTGCCATCATGTGAAGCCCGGACGCGTGACCGTCCCGGGGAAGCCAAGCGACGAGCTGGCGCCCGGCACGCTCAACAGCATCAGGAAACAGGCAGGCTTCAAGAAGTGAGGCTCACCATGCGCTATGCGATCGTCATTGAGAATGCCGGACCCAACTATTCCGCGTATGTGCCGGACTTGCCTGGCTGTATCGCCACGGGTGCGACTGTTGAGGAAGTTGAACGCGAAATCCGAGAGGCGATCGAGTTTCATCTGGAGGGACTGCGCGAGGATGGCTCCCCCATCCCGCCGCCGTCCAGGGTTGTCCGTTACGTCGACATCGCGGCCTGAACCTGCACTCAACCGGGGGGAAAGGGGAGCCAACCGATGAGGCCCCAGTCCCCCGATACCCCGCCGGAGATCGAGGAGATTCTCCTGGAAGGCTATCGCCGGATGCCACCGGTCGAGAAGCTCCGGCAGGTCTTCGATTTGAACAGGGCAGCCCAGCGGCTGGCCGCGATGCGCATTCAGGCTCGGTATGGCCCCAACCTCTCCGAGCGCGAGCTGCGCCTCCGGCTCGCAGCCCTTTGGCTGGATCGAGAGACCATGATCGAGGCGTTCGGCTGGGATCCTGAGGTCGAGGGCTACTGACGTTGGTCAGCCTGGACGAGGCCCTATGCCTGACCGTTGGACCACACCGGATTTTGACCACCTCTCCTGGCACGACTGTCACGTGCACGGGTTTCGTCTCGGCACCGTGCAGGAGGAGAATGGCACGGCCGACCTCGAGCTGGACCTCGATTTCATCGTGGAGTGGCTCCCGCGCGACGACGGAACGATCCATTTTCTTGTGGCGCCGGCCACGCTCACCTTTCATGAGGTGTTTGGATTACGCATCGAGATCGACTACGTCACGCCGACTGCGGGCATGACACCGTTTTCGCTTCATAGGATCGAGCGGGAGGCGGTCACGTACGAGACCGGCTCCTCATCCTTCCGATGGCGTCTTCCGATCAACTGGCCCGCTGGCCAGATCACCTTCGAGGGGCCGGCCTTTACTCAGGTTCTTCGTCGGGAACCCCTCCTCGTCCATCGGCAACATCTGCTTCCCGCGGAACGTTGAATGCCGGCGAGACGCCAGCGCTCCCAGGGGGCGCGGTCGGCACCTCTCGGGGCAATCGGCAGCCGACGATGACCTCCGGATGAGGGCCCGCAGATGAGCAGCGTGGCTTGTGGTAGGATGGCGCATCGGACGAGAGGTAGGATCATGCCAAAACCAAGGTGTCTGTGACGGTCGAGGGTTCCCTGCTCCGGCAGGTGGAGCGGATGGCGCGCGGGGCGAGTCGCAGCGAGGTGGTCGAGAGCGCGCTCGCCAGTTGGCTGCGGAATCGCCGTCGCGAGAGGCTCGAAGAGGAGATCGAGCTCTACTACCGCTCTCTCGGTGCCGCCGAGGGCGAGGAAGACGCCGCGTGGGCGGAGCTCTCCGGCCGATTGCTCGGCGAGAGCTGGAGCATTTAGCCTGATTGCCAGCAAGCGCCTGGAGTCCGAGGAGGCTGCGGAGCTGCGCAACAAGATCCGGGAGCTGCAGATCTATGCGGGGTAGGTGAGGAACCGCGGCCTCCGGCCTTTTCTTGCGCGATGTGCCTGCCGGGAGTACTCCCAGGGTATGGCTCCTCGTCGACGGAAGACCACGGATGATTTTGCGACGTTCGATCCGAAGCCCTCTCTGCGCTTTGGTGCGAAGATCCTTGGCGATCTGAAAACCGAGCACTCCCTGATCGGAAAAGTTGCTATATGGTACTGGCTGGAAAATCCAGCCGACCACGAATACACAAAGGACGTGGACTTTGCTGTGCACATGCGTCGATTCCTGCGCTTGTGGAGAAGCTCCGTACCGCCGGTATGCAAGTCCGCCCGCTGTCCATCGGCGGAGTGAACGCGATGAGCGAGCCCGCGGGAATCCGCGCGGATTTCATCGACTGGTCGAGCGAAGAATGGGGTGATCTTCAGCCGCTGTACAAGGATGCAATGGCGTCTGCGATGCACTCGGAAGACCGGGTGTCGGGCGTTCCTGTCGCCTCGCCAGAGCACCTTGTGACGATGAAGATCGGCGCAGCGACCGATAAGGATGAGCGCGATGCGATGCGACTCATCGCCAAGGTCGAGGACCTCGACGTCGACAAAAGCCGGGAGCTGGTGAGGAGGTTCCTGGGACCGAGCGGTATCGGTCGGTTCGAAGAATGTCTCCGCCGTGCAGGTCACCCCAAGGCGAAGCGGGCCTATACGGAGAGCTCGTAATCCAGGAGATTTCGCCAAGAAGGCCCCCAGGCACTGATGCAGAGGACCGGCGCCGGCGCGTGGCCGGTTCGCTCCGGCTCTTACGTCTCCGCGAGTCCGGAGCGGACGGTTTGCTCCGGTCTTGTCGCTTCCGTGGGCCCAACTGTCCGACCCGGGGAGCCGGTGACGTACGAGCCAGGTCCAACCGTCCGACCTCTGGCGCGGCAGAGCGGGAGCTCCGGTCCAACCGTCCGCCTTCCCGGGCGCGTCAGGGCGCGATCTCTTGCTCTCCGTGCGGACGGGCGGTAGTCTCCGGCCGTGCTGACGCCATGGTATCCGGAGGAGACGATGTCGACGCAATACACGACCGAGGACACGCGAGGCGAATCCAGCCGGCTCGGCCCGGATGATCCAGGCTATCGCACGGTGGTCGACAAGCGCTTCAACAAGCGGTTTAGGGCGAGACCGGACTACGTGCGGCTGGTCAGCTCCACCGACCAGGTGCTGTCGGCGGTTGAGGAAGCTGTGAGGGAGGAGCGGCGTCTCGTCGTGACGAGCGGAGGGCACTGCCTCGAGGGATTCGTCTCGGACCCCGAGGTGCGGGTGATCCTCGACATCTCGCCCATGAAGCGCGTGGCCTACGACGCGGCGATGGGCGCCGTGGCCGTCGAGGCGGGGGCCACGGTGGGGGAGACGTTCCAGGCGTTGTTCGAAAGGTGGGGAGTCATGATTCCGCTCGGTGAGTATCCCGAGATCGGCATGGGCGGGCATGTGGTCGGTGGCGCCTTCGGCTTCCTCTGCCGCCAACTCGGCCTCGCGGCGGACTATCTCTATGCCGTCGAGGTGGTCACTGTGGACGCGGATGGACGGGCGCGGTGCGTGGTGGCGACCCGGGAAACGTCTGATCCGCACCGTGACCTCTGGTGGGCTCACACGGGCGGGGGCGGTGGCAACTTCGGAATCGTCACGCGCTACTGGTTCCGGTCGCCCGGCGTTTCCGGCGACGACCCGGCCAGGCTGTTGCCGCGTGCGCCGGAGTCGATCACGACGTTCAAGGCGGAATGGAGCTGGAACGACATCGACGAATCGCGCTTCCTGCGGCTCCTCGAAAACCACGGGACCTGGTGCGAGCACAACAGCAGCGCGGATTCTCCGCACGCCTCGCTCTGGACCCTCCTCGCGATCCATCGGAAGCAACTCGGGATGATCAGCATCCGAGGGGTGAGCACGGCCGGCACAGCCGCCGAGCGGCAGATGGAGGAGCATCTGGCGATGCTGAGCGAAGGAGTCGGCGCACCGGGAAGCCGGGAGCTGGCGCAGATGTCCTGGCTCGATTTCGCTCTGAAACCGTTTCCCGATCTGTTCGCCGCACCGCCGGGCGGTGTGAGTGCCAAGGTGAAGGACGCGCTGCTCAGGAAGCGGTTCACCGAACGGCAGATTCGCGTGGCCTACGACTACCTCACGCGCACCGATCACGACATCATGGGTGGGATGCTGGGATTCGCAACCTATGGCGGACGGGTCAATACCGTGGCGCCCGATGCGACCGCCTCCTCACAGCGCGGGGCGATTCTCGACATGGCCTGCAACACCGGCTGGCTGGATCCGCAGGAAGAGGCCAAGAACCTGGCCTGGGTGCGGGCGTTCTATTGGGATCTCTTTGCGGAGAGCCGGGGCGTCCCGGTCCCGGGCGAGGCCTACGAGGGGTCAATGATCAATCATCCCGACACCGACCTCGCGGACCCGGCCCTGAACACCTCCGGCGTGCCGTGGCACACGCTGTATTACAAGGGGAACTACCCGCGCCTGCAGCAGATCAAGGCGCAGTGGGACCCGCGGGATGTCTTCCGGCATGCGTTGTCGATTCGAAGTGGAAGCGCCAGCTGAGTGGAGTGCCAGGTGATATGCAACTGATCCAAGAGCTCGAAAAGACCAGAGACGAGACGCTGAGATACTTTTCGCTCGACCAGAGCGATCTGACGCGCACATACGCGCCAGGCAAGTGGCCCGTCAGATTCATCCTTCACCACCTCGCCGACAGCGAGACGCGCTGAGGGAACTGGCTGGAGGTCTGGGGGACCAACGAAGGAGAACATCCATGAAGAGAATTTTCCGTCTGTGTACCGCACTGGCCATCCTGGCTTGCTCTCTGACCGCCACCCGCCCGGCGTCGGCGGTCGGCAACGACTTCTGCGACGCCACACGCTGCAGGATTTCCTGCCTCGAAGCAGGGTACTCCAACGGTCTCTGCACCAAGGGCGGCTGCCGCTGCTTCTAGGGCGGCTCGGCCCCGGGCGTCTCGACCCGGGGCCGTTCCCGTTCTCCCCGTGAAATCCATCCGCGCCCGCCGCTGTTAAGATCCCTTGCCAGCCGGGAGATTCCGCTCCCGGCGTACTCATATGACGCCCTCCGCCCACCCTCTCGCCGAACGCATCCGGGAGCTTCCCGACCGGCCGGGCATCTACATTTTCAAGGATGCCGAGGGGAAGATCCTGTACGTCGGCAAGGCCACGTCGCTGCGCAAGCGAGCCTCGTCCTACCTTTCGCGTGAGCACGAGCCGCGCCTGGAGGCCATGGTCTCCGAGGCGACCGAGATCGACTTCGTGGTCACCGACTCGGCGGCCGAGGCGCTGCTCCTCGAGAACAACTGGATCAAGACGAAGAAGCCGCGCTACAACATCCTGCTGCGCGACGACAAGACCTACCCTTACTTGAAGGTCACTCTCCAGGACGAGTATCCGCGCATCGCCTTCACCCGCCGGGTGCGCGAGGACAAGGCCGAGTACTTCGGTCCCTTCCTCCCCGGGGGCATGGCGCGCAAGGCGATCAAGCTGGTGCAGAAGCTCTTCCAGCTCCGTGTCTGCCGCATCGAGATCGACGGCAGCCTGCCGCGCCCCTGTCTCTACTACGACATGCACCGCTGCCTCGGCCCCTGTGTCGCCGGGCTGACCAGCAAGGAGTCCTACGACGAGGCTGTGCAGCAGACGCGGCTCTTCCTCTCCGGCCGCACCGAGCAACTCGTCCGACGCCTGAAGAAAGACATGTGGGAGGCCGCCGAGGGCGAGGACTACGAGCGCGCCGCCCAACTCCGCGACACGCTCTCGGAGATCGAGCTCACGACGCAGCGCCGCAAGCTCTCCTCGGTGGAGGACGAGGACCTGGATGTCTATGGCGTTCACGTGAGCGGCGGCAACGCCGCGGTGGCCGTGCTGGTGATGCGTGGCGGGCAGATCCTCGACCGCCGCGAGCTCTTCTGGGAGAGCGTCGGCCAGGTCTCGGCGGAGCAGCTCCTCTCCGAGATCCTGCCGCAGATCTATGACCGCACGACCTTCATCCCCAAGGAGATCCACCTGCCGGTGCCGGTCGACGGGGAAGAGGCGCTGCTCGAGTGGCTGTCGGAGAAGAAGGGGGAGAAGGTCTATCTGCGGATGCCCTCCCGCGGCCCCAAGGCCGAGCGGGTGGCGCTCGCCATGCACAACGCCGAGCTGGCGCACAAGCGACGCTTCCGTGCCGGCGGCCAGGAATCCCCGGGCGCCTCCGCGCTGGAGAGGCATCTGAATCTGATGGAGCCGCCGCGGCGGATCGAGGGATTCGACATCTCGCACTTCCAGGGGGGCGAGACCGTGGCCTCGATGGTCGTCTGGGAGGAGGGAAAGATGCGCAAGAGCGACTACCGGAGCTTCAACGTCCGCGGTCTCCAGCAGCCGGACGACTTCGCCTCCATCCGCCAAGCCGTGGAGCGGCGCTACCGGCGGATCCTGGAGGAGACGGGAGCCCTGCCCGACCTGATCATGATCGACGGCGGCCGCGGCCAGCTCAACGCCGCGCTGGCCGCCCTGGCGGAGCTGGGAGTGGAGGACACGCCGATCGTCTCCCTGGCCAAGCGCGAAGAGGAGATCTACGTGCCGGGAATCCCCGAGCCGCTGCGTCTCCCCAAGGAAGACATGGGGCTCCGCCTCCTCCAGCAAGTCCGGGACGAGGCGCACCGCTTCGCCGTCTCGCGCCACCGCGCCCGGAGGAGCGCCCGCACCCTCCACAGCAAGCTCGACGAGCTCGCCGGCATCGGCCCCCGCCGCCGCAAGCTCCTGCTGACCACGCTGGGGAGCGTCACCGCCGTGCGCGAAGCCCCGCTGGAGAAGCTCCAGGAGGTCCTGGGGCAGGTGATGGGACGGAAGATCTTCGACCAGTTGCACGCGGCGGCGGCGGAGGAGGAGCCGATCACCTCCCCAAGCTGAAGGGCATCTATAATGGTCGGCTGTATGAAAAGGGATGATCTGGAGCAGGGAGACGAGCTTCGGCCGGAGTACAAGCGATCGGACTTCGGTGAGCTGGTGCGCGGAAAGTATGTGGAGCGGCCGGCTCTCTCGAGCCCGGAACACACGGTGATGGTCGTGCCGCGTGAGTTGGTACCCGTCTTTCAGCAGCTCATCGCCGAGCACGAAAAGAAGCGCGCTGGCCGCTGACTCTTCCTCACTTTTTAACCGTCCTGGCCCACCCCCGAAGCGTCTCCTTGACCTCGCGCCAGCTCACCTTCCAGATCATCGAGGGCCTGGGTTCCGCGTCGGCATCGTCGAAGTAGACGAGGGCATAGAGGAGATGCGCGATGTCGTCGACCTCGAACTTCTCGCGATACCAGTCGAGCATCTGCTGCAGTGAGAAGCCATGGCGGCCCAGGGCGAAGAGATCGACGAAATCCTTGCGCGAGCCGCGCTGGCTGATCGCCGAGAGCTTCATGCAGGCGAAGTCCTCGAACTCGGCAAGCGGGCAGCCGGGCTCCGGCCAGAAAGCCAGAGGAGCCAAAGACCGATCGCGATACGGCCCCGTCCGCCGGTCCCACACCTGTCGCGACTCGCTCTGCAGCCACCGGTCCACCTCGCGGCGGGGGAGATCGAGGAGGAGCTGCCAGAATCGGAGCTGCTGCGGGGTGAGACCCCGCCCCTCGTGCCGTAAGATCCATTCACGGAGATCCGGGTCACCGATCGTCTTCCGCAGCCAGGTCACATCGGTCCAGGTTCCCGTTGCGAGGACGCGGCCGATGATCGCCTCCCGATGACGGTCCCAGCGCAGCGACCGGGCGTTCGTATCCCAGAAGAGCTTCCTCACCGAAGCCGGGAGGGACGAAGGCTCTTTTGCCTTCGCCTTGGGAGGGGATCGGCGCCTTCCTTGCCCGGACTCCATGCCATAAGTGTACTCGACTGAGGGGTTCGGCCGGGTGATGGCGTTGTATTAGACCGGTGCGCGACCTTGCCCCCAAACAGCCTCCATCTCACAAGCCGCCATCCAGTGCTCTTCTGAGGTCCAGAACCACGCAGCCCGAGACCGAGCACGACGCACATCCCGTTCTGCACCTGCAGCGCGCTGTTGGAAACCGGGCGGTGCAGCGGCTGTTACGGACCGATGGGCAGGCAGGCGGCATCATCGCCCGCGACGAGGTGCCGGGGACGCCGGTGCCGGCCGCGGAGAAGCCGCCGTCGCCCGAGGTGGCGGAGCGGCAGGCGCGCAATGCGTACCCGAAAAACCCGCACGCCGCCGAGCTACAGAAGAAGATGATCCTCGGCACCATCACGCCGGGGGAGCTGTCGGAGCTCCGCGGCATCGCGAGCTTCCCGGACAACCCGCGCGCAGCAGCGCTCTATGCCAAACAGGACGCCGGGACGATCACCCCTCCGGAACAGGAGGAGCTGCGCGGCTACTTCTCGCAGCTTGCGTCGCAGCGCCGCGCCGACGACGGGTCTCCGGGCGGAGGGCGCGAGAACCCGCGCGCTGCCGCGCTGCGGACAAAACAAGGTGCCGGCACGCTGTCTCCGGAGGAGCTGGCGGAGCTGCAAGGCCTCAACGGCTATCCGGACAATCCGCGCGCTGCCGCGCTGGCCAAGAAACGTACCCTGGGGACCATCACGAAGGAAGAGCAGGCCGAGCTGCAAGGGTTCGACAGCTATCCGAACAATCGGCGCGCTGCGGCGCTGACCACAAAGAGCATTTTGGGGAAGCTCACGCCCGAGGAACAAGCCGAGCTGCAGGGGATCAGCGGCTACCCGGACAACCCGCATGCTGCGGCGCTGGCCGCAAAGCGTACCCTGGGGACAATTACTCCGGACGAAAAGGCCGAGCTGCAAGGGGTCGATCTCCATCCGTACAATCCCCGCGCGGCCATGCTCCACGGGCGGCAGCTCCGTGGGGAGAAGCTCACGCGGGACGAGGAATTGGAGATCATCAAGGATGACACCACCCAGGCCTTTGGGGAGTTCCTGATCCGGCTCGAGCGCAAGAACCAGCAGGGGCGGCTCCACCCACGCGAAAACGGGTACCTGTCGCAGGAATACGAGAGCTATGAGTACCTGCGCCGCGATCCTCAGGTGGTGAAGCGCGCGGCCGAGATCCTCCGCTCCGGCCGCTACGTGCGCTCTGCGTTCGATGATTGATTCACGGCTTTGCCGCGAACCGAAGAATCGGGGTCGCGGATGGTGTCGTCGAGCTGCATCTGTCTAGAGATGTACCCTCCGGCCCTCTCCGGTCACATCCCTGCGGATAAGATCCTCGCGATGAGCAGCCGGATCGATTCGAGCGGCACCAGCCGGCTCCTCCGGGAGCTCGCCTGGGTCTTCCTGCGGCTGGGCACGACCTCGTTCGGCGGCCCGGCGGCGCATATCGCGCTCATGGAGGACGAGGCGGTCCGGCGCCGGAAGTGGGTGTCCCGCGAGGAGTTCCTCGACCTGCTCGGCGCGACGAACCTCATCCCCGGGCCCAACTCGACGGAGCTCGCCATCCATCTCGGGCACCGGCTCGCCGGGTGGCCCGGGCTGCTCGTGGCCGGAGCCTCGTTCATCGCGCCGGCCATGCTGATCGTCGGAGCCATCGCCTGGGCCTACGGACGCTTCGCACAGCTGCCGCAGGCGGATGCGGTCCTGTACGGCATCAAACCGGTCGTGATCGCGATCGTCGTCCAGGCGCTCGCCGGCCTGGCGCGGACGGCGGCGCGGACCGTGTTCCTGGCCGCCGTCGGGCTGGTCAGCGTGGCTCTCCTGATCGCCGGGGTCCACGAGCTCGCCGTGCTCCTGATCGCCGGGCTGGTTGCGCTCGCGGCACGGGCGCTCCGCTCCGGGAAGCCGCGCTCGGGTGCTCTCGCCCTGCTGGCCGGCCTGCCCTCGGCCGGAGGGGCCGCCGCGGCCGGCGCGCCCGCCGTAGGATTACTCCCCCTGTTCCTGTTCTTCCTCAAGGTGGGCTCCGTCCTCTTCGGCAGCGGCTATGTGCTGCTGGCCTTCCTGCGGGCGGATCTCGTCGAGCGCTGGCACTGGCTGACCGAGCGGCAGCTCCTCGATGCGATCGCCATCGGCCAGGTCACGCCGGGGCCGGTGTTCACCACCGCCACGTTCATCGGATACCTGCTCCGAGGCTTCCCCGGGGCGCTGATCGCCACCCTCGGCATCTTTCTGCCCGCGTTCGTCTTCGTCGCGCTGAGCGGACCGCTCGTCCCGAAGCTTCGCGCCTCGCCGGTCTTTGGGGCGCTCCTGGACGGCGTCAACGTCGGCTCGCTGGCGCTCATGGCCGTGGTGACGGTCCAGCTCGGGCGCTCGGCGTTGGTGGATCCGGCCACCGTCCTGCTGGCCGCGGCGAGCGCCTTTCTGCTCATCCGCTATCGCGTGAGCTCCGCCTGGCTCATCCTGGGAGGCGGCATGGCGGGCTTCGCCCTCAGGTCGCTACTGGAAGTATCCTGAGACGTCCAGGACGAAGTGGACCGTGCCCGTCGCCGAGAGCCCGGTGCGGACGGCAATTTCGCCGCCGGCGCCGAGCGCCAGCTCGACGTTGTTGGAGCGGACCTGGTTGGTCTTGAAGCTGATCGTGCTGGTGCCCGCCGGCTCGATCCCCGAGGGCAGGATCTCCAGAGAGCCGGCCGCGGTCGGGCTCACGGCGGTTACATTGGCGACCACGGCCACGGCGCCCGCCGGAACGCCGCAGGTTCCCGCGATCGGGAAGCTCCGCGTGGTGCCGCTCGCGAGCGCCGGCCCCCCCTGCGCGCCGGCCGGATTGCGCGTGTCGACCACCCGGCACGGAGGGAGAGTGTAGAGGTCGGTGCTCGGCCAGGGTCGGGCGCTGTGGCAGAGGCCGGTCCCCTGATCGAGCACCGCGCCTCCCGCGGCGGAGAGGAAGCGCCAGGCGTAGCCGTTGGAATGGAGCGTCAGCTCCAGGACCCCGAAGTCACTCGCGTCGCGCACCTCGCTGTTGGCCCGCACCACGACGATGGAGGTCAGGTTCTTGCCGCCGGTGCCGACGGTGAATTGACGGATGCCGTGGGCGGGGTCGGCCGCCGCGGCCGGGGTCTGCGGGGCGAAGCGCTCATAGACGTGGTCATGACCGTTCAGGACGAGGTCGGCATGAGCCGCGTAGAGGTCCTGCCAGAACGCGTCGTAGGTCGCGTCGTTGCCGTGCGGTCCGGACGAGAAGCGCGGGTGGTGCCAGTAGCCGAGGGTGCAGACCCCGGGGTGGGCGGCGAGATCGGCGGCGAGCCACTGCTCCTGGGGCGAGCCGGCACCGCAGCCGCCGATTGCGCCGCAATTGGAGTTGAGGGCGATCAGATGCCAGCCACCCAGGTCGTAGCTGGAATACCCCTTGGCCGGATCGCCGGCCGCGGCGCCGAAGTAGGAAAAATAGCCGGCGGCATTGGCGGTGCCGTATTCGTGGTTGCCGGGGACCGGCCGGGTGATCGCTTTGAGGCGGCCCCAGGCCGGGTCGTAGGACGTCTGGTACTTCGACGCTGCGCCGTCTTCATATTGGTTGTCGCCCAGCAGGAGGACGGCGGTCGGCCCGAGGCCCAGCAGCAGGTCGGACGTCGCTTTCATGCGGCAGGCGGAGGCTGTGCCGTCGCCGCCGTTGAAGCTCGGGTCCGCCGGATCGCAGGAGATGTCGCCCGCCGCCGCGATGACGGGCGGGCCGGGAGGCCCGGCCTGTCCGCGGGCTTGGCAGGCAGAGAGCAGGCAGAGAAGCAGGGAGAGGACCGATTTCGACCGGATCATCTCCACCAGTATAGACCGCGAGGCCGTGTAATTTTTGCGCTGTCCCAGGGGGCTTTTCGGGGAATCTGCGCTCGTCCACATGAGTTATACTCTCTGACTCGCTGACGCTTTCCTGTCCAGACAGGATGTACAATTTGCTCCCTGGTATGACCGACTCTGCGGAGGCCTTGCTCTACTAATGTTCCAGAGAACTCTGACTCCTGCTGCTCTCCTCGTGCTCCTGTTCTCTTTCGTCGCCGCCAGCCCGCGGGCCCAGGTCACTGCCGCACCCGAGGCGGTAGCGGCGGCCGTCGCCGCGCCGATGGCCGTTCCGGCAACCGCGCCCGCCGCGCTGCCGGCGCCTGCGTCGGTCGCGACCCCGGCGGTCGCCACGCCGGCCACGCTGGCCTTTGCCAAGGGGGCGGACGGCCTCTCTCCGAAGGTGCTCGCGATGGCGCTCGACGCGGTCGCCTGTGCCAAGGCGCGCGGCGTCTCCGGACGGAACGACGTGCTCACCGTCATCGATTATTCCCTGCCCTCGACCCAGCCGCGGCTGTGGGTGCTCGATCTGGCCAAGGGCGAGGTGCTCTTCCACGAGCTCGTGGCGCACGGAAGGGGCAGCGGCGACAATTACGCCACCCGCTTCTCAAATGACATGAACAGCCACCAGACGAGCCTCGGCCTGTTCCTGACGGGCGGGACCTATCAGGGGGGCAACGGCTACTCACTCAAGCTCAAGGGGCTGGACAAGGGAGTCAACGATTTCGCCGAGGAGCGCGCCATTGTGATGCACGGCGCCTGGTATGTCAGCGCCGAGCAGGCCCGCAGCCAGGGCCGGCTCGGGCGGAGCTGGGGTTGCCCGGCGCTCTCCGAGGCGAGCGCGCCGAAGGTGATCACCGCGATCAAGGGCGGCAGCTTCGTCTTCTCCTACGCCGGCACCGGGGATTGGTACCAGAAGGCATCCTCCTCCCTGAAGGCCTGCCCCGCCGCCCCGAACGCGGGCGCCGGGACCACGGTGAGCGTGGCGGGATGAGAGCAGGGCGCTCTCAGCGCACCAGAGCAGCTTTGTCAGGGCGCGATTCGTCGCGCCCTTTCGCTTTCCAGCGTCGCTCTTTCTGCTCCAGGACGTCCACCACCTGGAGGTTTCCCTTCCAATAGCCGGGCACAGACGGGGTGAGGAACGCGCCGAAGCGGGCGCGCAGCGCATAGCCCCGGCCGACCGCGGGCTGCTGCGCCGTGTCGAGCGGCTCGTCGCCCCTGCGCTCGAGCAGGCCGAGGACCAGGAACCGCGGCCCGCGGTGGCGGAGGATGGCGGCCTCGGATTGGGGCCAGCGCCGCTCCACCACCTTCCCCTCCAGACGGCCGAGCTCGCTCGGGAGGAACCCGAGCTCCCGCAGGACCAGCACGGTGTCGTCCGGCCCGGAGTGCGCGATCAGCCAGTCCACCGCTTGCCGCCGCGTGTCGGTCATCTCCGACCGGATCCGCCACCAGTCGACGACCGGACGGCCGAAGAGCGCGAGAACGACCAGGACCGCGCCGGCGTCGGCCCAGACCGGACGGGCGAGCCGTTCGCGGATCCGGGCGTAGAGGACCGTGACCAGCAGGCAGAGCAGCGGCAGATGGGGCAGAAAGTTGCGGAACGGCTGGAAGCTCTTCGGGGTGTACAGGACGATGGCGATCGCCAGGAAGAGCAGCCAACCGGCGACGGTCTTCGCCAGCCTCCGGTCGCGCAGGGCGACCACGGCGCCGGCGGCCGCGAGGACAAGGAAGGGGATTCCGACCTCGGGATGGTCATAGGGGAGGTCCCACTCCGCCCGCAGGATCGCCTGCTCCCAGAGCCGCGCGGTGCGGGGGAGGTCGGTGTAGAGCTGATTCTGGCGATCGATGGCCATTGCCACGTCCTTCGGGTGGAGGACGAGCGCCGGCATACCCACGATCAGTCCCGCGACGGTCCCGGCCGCGCCGAGCGCCAGCCAGCGGAGCTTGTCGCGAGGGGAGCGCTCGTCCAGGAGGAGCGTCAGCCCGGCACCGCCCGTGACCAGGATCGCCGGGTACTTGGAGGCGAAGGCGAGACCTGCCATGGCGCCGGCGAGGAAGGCCTCGCGGCCCGGCCGCTGCGAGGTGCGCAGGCGGTCCGTGAAAAAGAAGCAGGCCAGGCAGAACAAGGCGGCCCAGGGATCGACCGTGGCGATGCTGCCGCGGATCACCAGACTGGGCAGCCAGGCCGCCAGGAATGCCGCGAACAGACCGGCCGGCGTTCCGAGCAGCCGGCGCCCATACAGACCGGTCAGGGCCACGATGCCGAGACCCGCCAGGAAGGACAGGAAGCGGCCGGCGAACAGGAGCTCGAAAGGTTCCAGGATGTCGTACGTCGGGAGGTCGACCGAGAGGTCCTGGAGGAAGGTCCGCCCGGCGTGGCGGAGCGGGTGGAAGGGGGCGTAGAGCCAGGCCGCGGCCGCCGCCAGGGTCACCGGAAGCTGCGGGTACATGTACCAGTGGGGATCCCAATCGCCCTTCCGCAGCATCTCCGCCACCGGGTGGAGGTAGTTCCCCTCGTCGATGTAGTTGATGTACGGCCGGCAGGAGGTCAGCGAGGGCGCGCGGAGAAGCCCTGCGAGGAGAAGGATGGCGAGGCCGGCGAGAAGGGTGAGCCGTCGGGACATCGTCATCTTTTACGAGTCTATGCGATCTTCGCGTCGGGCGGATCTGCGGTAGAGTGGTGCGACTTTTTTGGCCAGAAACGAGGATCGAGGATCGAGGAGGAGGACGGATGGACGCTCCCGAGATCAAGTCCCTGCCCGAAAACGCCTACCGGCCTCTGGCCGAGGGCGAAACCTACGCCCCGATGATCCCGGCGTCTGCCCCCCTCGCGGAGGCCACGGCGCGCTCGGTGGGATGGGGGCTGTTCCTCTGTGTGGTGTTCACGATCGCCTCGGCGTACTCGGGCCTCAAGGTGGGGCAGGTGATGGAGGCCTCGATCCCGATCTCGATCCTGGCCATCGGCCTCGCCCGCGCCTACCGGCGGCGCTCGACGCTGCTCGAAAACGTCATCCTCACCAACATCGGCGGCACGTCCGGAGCCATCGTCGCCGGGGCCATCTTCACCCTGCCGGCCCTGTACATCCTCAACCTGAGCCCGCACCCGGTGCAGACCACCCTGATCCTGATCGCCGGCGGCTGCCTGGGGGTCCTCTTCCTCATCCCCCTACGGCGCTATTTCGTGCGCGAAATGCACGGCCAGTTCCCGTACCCCGAGGCCACGGCCATCACCGAGGTGCTGGTGACCGGCGAGAAGGGCGGCTCGCAGGCCAAGCTCCTCCTCCAGGCGACGGCGATCTCCGGGATCTACGATTTCTTCGCCACCACCTTCCACGTCTGGCGCGAGGTGATCGACTTCCAGTTCGTCCCGGTGATGCGGAGCCTGGCGGACCGCTGGCGGATGGTGTTCCGCTTCGACGCCATCTCGTTCATCCTCGGGCTCGGCTACGTCATGGGGCTGCGCTCGTCGATGATCCTCTGCGCGGGCGGCTTCCTCTCCAACTTCGTCCTCGTGCCGCTGATCTGGATGATCGGCCAGGGCGCGCCGGACATGACGGTCTATCCCGGCACCGGGCCGATCTCGGCGATGGACGCGGCGACCATCTTCCGCACCTATGTCCGGTTCATCGGTGTGGGGGCCATCGCCACCGCCGGCATCTTCGGCATCATCAAGTCGCTGCGCATCGTGGCCGGCTCGTTCGCCATCGCGGCCAAGGCGTTCCGCCATGGCGAGGCCAGCGGCCAGGAGCGCACCGACCGGGACATCTCGGTGATGACCATCCTGATCGGCGTGGTGGTGGCGACGGTGGTGACCGGGATCTTCTTCACCACCCTCCAGGGGGCGAGCTTCAAGGTCGCCCTGATCGGCCTCCTGCTGACCCTGGTCTTCTCGTTCTTCTTCGCCTCGGTGGCCGCCAACGCGATCGCCACGACGGCGCGCAACCCGGTGTCGGGCATGACGATGCTCACCATCATCGTCTCGTCCGTGGTGCTCCTGGAGTTCGGTGTGTCGGGGACGACGGGCATGTTCTTCGTCATGGCGATCGCCGGCATGGTGTGCACGGCCCTCTCGGTGTCCGGGCAGACGATCACCGATCTCAAAACCGGCTACTGGCTGGGCTCGACGCCGGCCGCCCAGGAGCGGGTGAAGTTCCTCGGCGTGGTGGCTTCGGCGCTCGCTGCCGCGCTGACCGTCGTACTGCTCGCCAAGGCGTTCCAGTTCGGCGAGTCGGCGCCGGGCGATATGCGGGAGGTGCTGGCGGCGCCGCAGGCCTCGATCATGAAGGCCCTGGTCGAGAGCTTCATGAGCCGCGCACCGGTGGCCTACGTCCTCTTCGCGGCTGGGGGAGTGATCGCGCTGATCCTGGAGATGCTGGGCGCTCCGGCGCTGATCTTCGCCCTCGGCATGTACCTGCCGCTGGAGCTCAACACGCCGGCCCTGGTCGGCGGCTTCCTCGCCCACTACGTGGGGAAGCGCGCGGAACGGGCGGGCGGGGAGGAGGGCCGGAGCATGATGGAGCGGGGCGTGATCATCGCCTCGGGCCTGATGGCCGGAGGTGCCCTGGGGGGCGTCTTCGGCGCCTCCCTGCGCCTCTTCCCCTGGTACGACGAGGGGCTGATCACGACGCCGTTCTTCGCCAACGAGCCGGTCTCGCAGACCGTCTCGCTGGTGCTGTTCATCGGGCTCTGCGTGTATCTGTGGCGGGGATCGGTGCGGCGGAAGTAGACCCTCACCCCCGGCCCCTCTCCCGCGAGCGGGAGAGGGGAGCACGGCAAAAACTCAAAGACTGTCCTCAGGTCACTTCGCTGTGGCTTTTGCCTCGGCGATGCTCCTGGCGCCGTGGGCGAGGAGGCCCTCGGCCGTCTGGGCCAGGGTCTGAGCAACCCTTTTATCGCTGACCAGCGTGGAAAACTTGTAGAGATCGCGCGCCACCAGAATGTCCCGCACGTGGGGCCAGAATTGCTTCGGGATCCCTTCGAGACTCCAGCCGTCACTCGCGTCTACCTGTGCCATCGTTGACTCTCCTCGTCGATCGCCGGCTGCAAGGAGCGCAGCCGGCATGCACCACTATAGGCGAAGCGAGCGGCCAGAAGTTACCTACCGCATCGCCTCCATCGGCGACAGCCGCGCGGCCCGGATGGCGGGGTAGAGGCCGAAGGTGACGGCCAAAACGAGGGCGATGCCCCAGGCGGCGGCGAGGCCGTAGGGATTGACCACCAGACCCCAGGGGAACTTGTCGGAGAGGGCGCGGCAGAGGGCGCTGCCGGCCAGGGTGCCGATCGAGGCGCCGATCGCGGCCAGCACCACGGCTTCGAGGAGGAACTGCATCAGGATCTGGTGATCGTCGGCGCCGATCGCCTTGCGCAGGCCGATCTCGTAGCGCCGGTCGGAAAACGAGATGAGCATCACCGACAGCACTCCGACGCCGCCCACCAGGAGCACCGTGCCGGCCAGGCTGAACAGCACCACGGCCCAGCCGTGCACCTGTTCCTGGAAGTCCGCGGAGGCGCGCGCCAGCTCGGCGTCCAGATCCTTGACCTCCACGTCCTCGATGCCGTGATGAGCCTGGCGGGCGCGGGCGAGCATGGCGGCGGAGACCTCGTCCACGTCGCGGGTCGACGCGAGCTTCACCGCCACGAGCGTGAGCTGGTGGCCGGTGTCCAGACGGTCCATGTAGGTTGAGAGCGGGATGAGCACGCCGTTGGCGTCCTGGTACAGCTCTTCGCTGAAGATCTGGCCACCCTTCAGCACGCCGACGATGCGGTAGGGCACGTTTTCGATCACCAGGTCGCGCCCCACCGGATCGCTGCCGCCGAAGAGCTTCGCGGCGAGCGTCGCGCCGACCACGGCAACCGTCGAGTGCCGCCGCTCGTCGTCTTCGGTGATCCCGCGGCCGAGGCCCACGGGGCGGTCCATGAGGTACGAATATCCGGCAGTGACGCCGTTGACGAAGATGCGCTCGCCGCCGCCCGCCACCCGCACGACGCTCCGCTGCGTGGCACGGGGCGAGAACCCCAGCACCCGCGGGTGCGGCGCGGTCATACGCTCCAGGTCCTCGGAGCGCAGGCCGTTGCTCAGGGCGAAGCGCTTCTGCTCTTCGGAGGTCTTCGCGTGCCGGGGGGCGAGGTAGAGCGTGCCGTCCCAGCTCAGGCCCGCAAAGCCGGTCGAGACCTTGTCCTTGACGCCGTCCAAAACCGAGGTCATCACCACCAGGGCGAAGACCCCGAGCATGAGGAGCGTCAGGGTGAGGAGCGAGCGCAGCTTGTGGGACCACAGCTCGATCAGGCCGCCGGTGACGACCTCCCACACCAGAGCGGCGCGCACGCCGAGGGACCGCCGGCGCCGGATCGTGCCCGGCTGGGCGGAACGATTGGAGGCGGCGGAGCCGGCGGACACGGCGAGCACCTCACTCATAGCGCAGCGCCTCCATCGGAGACTGGCGGCTGGCCTTGGCCGCGGGATAGAGCGCGAACAGGAAGCCGAAGAGGAAGGCCAGGCCCATGGCCCAGACGAAGCTCAGCGGCGAGAGCATCAGCGGGATGCCGATCGACTGCGTGATCACCCAGGAGAATACGACGCCGACGAGGAAGCCGACGGCGCTGCCGAGGAGCGTCAGCAGCAGGGCCTCGGTCATGAACGCCTTGAAGATCTCTCCGCCCGGAGCGCCGAGGGCCATCTTGATGCCCACCTCGCGCACCCGCTCCTTCAAGGAGGCGAGCTGGATGTTCACGTTGACCATGCCGCCGCCCAAAAGCGCGAGCATTCCCGACAGCATGAAGATGACGTTGTAGACGTCGCTCTGGCTCATCATGCGGTCCATGCGCTTGGCCACGTCGTCGAGGCGGAAATCGGCCTGCAGGCGGTGGTTCGCCGTGACGAGAGAGGACAGCTCCTTGGAGAAGTCCGCCATGGCCGCGAGGTCCGGCACCCGGAAGGTGACGCGGTCCAGGCGGTGGTAGTCGTCGCCCTCCATGCGGCCGGCGACGAGGAGCGAGGGCACGGCCACGATGCGGTTGCGCCAGGCGAACATGTTCCTCTGGCCCTTGTGGAAGCGGAAGGTCTTCTCGGAAAAGACGCCGATCACCTGGACCGGCGTGTCGCCGATGCGCAGGGGCTTGCCCACGACGTCTCCGGAGGGGCCGGTGGGGAAGAAGACGCTCGCCGCCTCGGAGCCCAGGACCGCCACCGGCGCGCCGGTCTCCAGGTCGTGGGCCGAAAAGCCGCGCCCATGCTCGATCTCGTATCCGTTCATGGCGACATAGTCGGCGCCGATGCCGCTCACGTCGCGCTCCTGGTCGGCGAGCTCCGAGCGCACCCGCGCCCGCGCCTGACGGAGCACGCTGGTGGCGTTGACCGCCTTGGCCGAGGCGAGCCGGCCGCCCCCGGCCGCATCCTCCTGACGCAGGCCGCGATTGGCATTCTGGAGCGCGCTCGGCGTTCCCTGGTAGGCGGTGTCGGTGGGCAGGACGTTCAGCTTGTCCGTGCCGCCGATGCGGGCAAAGAGCCGCTCCGCCTGGTGCCGCTGGCTGTCGGAGATCGCGAACCCGCCGAGCACCGAGGCGACGCCCAGCATCACGCCGAGAGCCTGGAGGAACGAGCGCCCGGGGTTCTCCTTGAGCTCGATCCAGGCCTCGAGCAGACGCTCGCGGAAGGCGCCGCTCGTCCTTATGCGGCTGATACTCATGCCGCCTCCTCCCGGCCGCCCTCTCCAGCGAGGAGGCCGTCGTACAGCTCGATGCGGCGCTCCGCCAGCGCGGCGATCGACGGGTCGTGGGTCACCAGGAGGACGGTATTGCCCTGGGCATGCAGCTCCTGGAACAGCGCGAGCACCTCCTGGCCGGTCTTCGAGTCGAGCGCGCCCGTGGGCTCGTCGGCGAGCAGCAGTGCCGGCCGGTTGGCAAGGGCGCGAGCGATCGCCACCCGCTGGCGCTGGCCGCCGGAGAGAGCGCCGGGCAGCGTGTTGGCCTTGTCGGGGATGCCCACCCGCTCGAGCAGCTCCAAAGCCCGCTGCCGGCGCTCCCTGCGGGGAACTCCGGCGTAGAGCATCGGCAGCTCGACGTTCCGCAGGATCGTCGCCTTGGGCAGCAGGTTGTATTGCTGGAAGACGAACCCGACCTTCTCGTTACGGATCGCCGCGAGCTCCGGCCCGGTGAGCTTTTCCACCTGCCGGCCGTCGAGGGCGTAGCTGCCGCCCGTCGGGGTGTCGAGGCAGCCCAGGATGGCCATCAGCGTGCTCTTGCCGGACCCCGAAGGGCCGATCAGGGCCACCATCTCGCCGCGCTCGATGTCGAGATCGATGCCGCGCAGAGCGTGGACCGCATTGCTCGCGCCGCCGTAGACCTTGGTGAGGCTCCGGGTTTCGATGATTCGCATGTCGGCTCCTCTCCCCGGGGGATCAGTTGTCCTCGTCGTCCTTCTCGACCTTCTTGCGCGTCACGTCTTCGAGCGCCACCTGATCGCCGTCGCGGAGGCCGGCCATGATCTCGGCCCGCTCCATCGTCGCGATCCCGGCCTTGACCGGCACCGGCTCGAAGTAGTCCCGCCAGTTCTCGGACAGCCAGACGAACTTGCTGCGGCCGTCGAGCGCCTCGCGCGCCTCCTCGATCTGCTTCTCCGAGAGGCCGCTCTTCAGACGGTAGACGACCGTCTGCCCGTCGCGGCGCTGGAGCGCCTCCAGGGGGATCGACAGGGCGTTCGGCCGGCTTTCACCGAGGATCTCCACATTGGCGCTCATCCCGGTGCGGAACGACTCGTCGAGCTGGTCGAGCGCGACCTCGATCTCGAACACCTTGATCTTGTCCACCACCGTGGCGGCGGGGGCGACGAAACGCACCTTGCCGGAGAAGATCTTCTGCGGATAGGCGTCCAGCGTGACCCGCACCGGCTGGCCGACGCGCACCTTGGCGATGTCCACCTCATTCAGATTGACGCGAATGATCAGCGATTTGAGATCGGCAACCGTGAACATCACCGTGCCGTCATTGAACGACGAGACGCCGGAGGTCACGGTCTCGCCCAGCTCGACGCCCTTGGTGATGACCACGCCGGACATCGGAGAGGTGACCCGCGCCTGCTGCGTGGACGAGACGCCGGAGATCGGAATCCCGCGGTCCTCGACGATCTGGTAGCGCGACCGGGCGCTCGCCAGCGTGTCGGCGGCGAGATCGCGCGCGGTCTGATAGTTGCTCAGGGTCTCTCTGGGGATGAGCCCGGCGTCGAACAGCCGCGTCTGCGCCGCGAGCTCGCGCTCGGCATCGCGCAGCTTGATGTCGGCCTGGCTGACCGCGGCCTTGACGTCGGAGAGCGACTGCGCCTGGTTGACGTCGGGCTCGACCTCGGCCAGCACCTGCCCGGTCCGCACCACGTCGCCCTCGCGGACGCGGAGGCTCTCCACGCGGCCGGACACCGCGGATTTGACGTCCACCTTGATCTCGGGGTCCACGACCCCCACCTCACGCACGGAGACCTGCAGATCCTCGGCCTGCACCTTGCCGAGGCGGAACGGAGACTCCTTGTCCTCCGGTTGAGAGCGGGTCGTTGCTCGGGCCACCACGAGGCTCCCTGCCAGAATCACCGCCGCGGAACCAGCGATCACCCATTTCTTGCGCATGACAAGCCCTTCTTTCTAGATCTTGACAACAACCTGGTCCGTCGAGACCGGCGACCAGGCTGACTGAGGTTCGGGGTCCAACAACTGCCGACACTCTCTGTACGAAGGGGGTGGGCAAAAGGTTACAGGCACCCGCGACCTTTCGTGTCATGGAGAAGCTGCCGCGGCCGTCCGGGTTATCTCATCCGGGGCTGAAGCCGGGCAAACCGAGGAGTCGGATGTCGCATCCGAGAGGTCGGATGGCTCATCCGAGGCGTTGGATGTCGCATCCGAGGGGTCGGACGTCGCATCCGAGGGGTCGGATGTCGCAGATGAGGTCTCGAATGTCGCATCAGAGGCCTCGAACGTCGCAGAAGAGAGGTCGGATGTCGCATCTTAGGCCTCGAATGGCGCATCCGAGAGGTCGAATGGCGCAGATGAGAGGTCGGACGAGGCATCCGAGAGGTCGGATATCCCATCCGAGAGGTCGGATGGCGCATCCGAGGCGTCGGATGGAGCGTTCGACCGGTCGGAGGGCGCATCCGAGGGGTCGGATGGCGTGTTTGAGGTGGTGTATGCTTGCCCGCGAGCGCCGCAACCCCGGGTTTATACTCACGTCATGCGATCCGTCGCCGACGACCTGCGAGAGGAGCTTCAGGAAGAGGGGCTCCGCCTCTCCTTCGAGGAGCGCATGGCGCTGGCGTTGCGGCTCGGGGAGAGAGGTCTGGAGATGTTCTGCCAGGCGAGCGGCCTCGATCGGGAGACCGCGATCCGGGAGCGTCAGCGCCAAGCCGGGCACAGACCAGTGTCTGTCCGACCTGATCGGATGAGCCTGCTCGAAGAGACGGCCCCTGGAAGCGATGTCGGCGTCATTGACTCTCCCGTACCTGAAGAGCTACACTGGAAATCATGAAGATAGAGACCACAGTCGCTCTTTCGGAGGATCTAGTAGCGGCTCTCGACAGCCGGAGCGAGGGTCCTCAAGAGAGGTCAGCGCTTATCGAAGCGGCTTTGCGAGCCTATCTCGCATGGCCGCAGCAGGGTGAGGACGCGGCAGATCTCGAGACCATCAACTCCCATGCGACCGAGCTCAACGAGGAAGCAGCCGACGTTCTCGAATACCAGGTCATCCCGTGAGGCGAGGTGACCTCTACCGAGTCAAGCATCCCTCTGACCGAGATCCCCGCCGATTCAGGGTTTTTGTCATCGTAAGCCGGCAACTGCTGATCGAGTCGCGCTTCTCGAGCGCCGTCTGTGCGCCGATCTATACACGCCGAGATGGCCTTCACAGCCAGGTTGCCGTGGGGATCGACGAAGGGCTCAAGCACGACAGCAGTATTCACTGTGACGATCTGGTCAGCTTGCCAAAGGCCATGCTCACCGACTACGTCGGGTCCCTGTCGCCCGAGAAGCTCCTCGAGCTCGATCGAGCCCTCGCGTTCGCTCTCGACCTCAGGATTCCGTTTGTGAGCTGAACTAGAGGGCCTCGATGAGACTACAGGTCGTTCTCGAGCCCGGCGACGAAGGCGGCTACACGGCGATCGTGCCTGCCTTTCCGGGATGCCTGAGCGAGGGCGAGACCCGGGAGGAGGCTCTGGCCAACATTCAGGAAGCCATCGCACTCTATATGGAGCCGATCGAGGGCCGACCGGAGTACACTCTCTCCTGAGGAAGCTGCATGACCACGCTCTCCACAACTGAGGCCCACGAGAAATTCCCCGAGTTGCTCCACCGGGTCGCGGCCGACAAAGAGCGGATTGTCTTGACCCGAGCTGGCGAAGAGCTCGTCGCGGTCGTCCCTATCGAGGACCTCGCTCTCATGGAGGCGCTGGAGGATCGCGCAGACATCGAGGACGCGCGGGAGGCGTTGCGCGAAGCCCGAGAAAAGGGGACGACCTCCCTGGCCGACCTCAAGGCTCTGCTCGACAAGATCGCCACCGAGCTCCGCGACGTGCCTGCGTTGTCGGATGAAGCGGTCTCGCGCGCCGGGATCTACGCCGACCACCCCTGAAAACCGTGCGCCCCCTCTCACGGGGGTGGGTGTGCGCCGGGAGAGCGACTCCGCTACAATCCGGAATATGGTCAGCTTCACCGCGAAGTATACGAAGATCGACTCCGGCTACATGGGCCAGCTCATCGAGTGGCCCGAGGTAGTGACCGAAGGCGCCGACATCGAAGAGTGCCGGTCGATGCTGCGCGATGCCCTCCGGGAGATGGTGCAGGCTTATCAGCAGCTCGGGAAGGAGATCCCCTCGGGCAACAACCTGTTGGAGCAGGTGTCCGTCGAGCTGGAAGATGTCCGTCAAACGGCGTGACCTGGTCCAGTATCTGGAGGAAAACGGGTTTCGCCTGCTCCGCGAAGGCGCGAATCACTCCATCTATACGAACGGTACGACGACGATTCCGGTCAAGCGGCACAGACAGCTCGACCGGATCACTGCCAACGAGCTCTGCAAGCAGGCGGGTCTGACGCCAAAATTCTGAGCTCTCCGACCGCCGTAAGGTCGGGCGCCTTGGGCGGTGGCGCCCCCTCGTCCGGGCGGGTGCGAGTGCGTGTGGGAGAGGGGGCCGGGGGGTGAGGGTCCCGGCGAAGCCGCCTCCTATCCTCCGCGGATCTTCGCGATCAACCCGCGAGTCCTCTCAATCATCTCCGCCGCCCTCTCCCCGTAGCTCTCGAATCCCCTCAGTGCCTCCTCAGCGTAGTCCAAGGCATCCGTTCGTCGGCCGGCATCGACGAGGGTAAGAGCCACATTGAAGCGGACCCCGGCGGCATGAAAGAGATCACCTATTTGCTCGAATCTCTGGATAGCCTCCCGGTAATGCTGTACGGCGCGGTCGATGTCTCCTGCCGCATGGCTATAAATGGCACCTAGATTATTGTGAACCTCAGCCACTTCGTTGACCTTGTCCGGTGGAAGCAACTCGAGGGCTTCGTGGAAGTTCGCAACAGCATCGTTGACCTCCCGAAGAAGCTTCTCCTCGGTAGCCCCTGCAGACCGGGCTTCGCCGAAGCGCTCCCAGGCAACGCCGCCCAGCCCTACAAAACATCTTCCACGGTCTAGACGGTCTTCTTCATCAAGCAGTTCGAGACCTTTGCGAAACCAGACCGCCGCCTTGTCCAAATCCCGGAGGGTGGGAAGATTCAATAACGCGCGGCCGAGGCCATGGGCACAAAGTGCAGCACCTGTCCGATTAGCGATGGATTCATTCAGTTTCAATGCCTCTTCATAAACCTGCACGCAATTATCGCTTCCCGACTCAACGCGGATATAACCGAGGAGCCCTAAAGCTGAAGCAAGATTCCGGATCCTAAGCTGTTCTAGAATCCCCCGCTTTTCTCGTGATCGCGCCAAAATGACAGCGGCACGCTGGCGGTGCCAGTTCATGCAGGTTATCTGCAGCCGCTCGGCCTCATTCCAGCGCCGCTCCACCGCAGCTATCTGCACGAGGAAATTTGCCACCAAAATCCACGATTCTTCTCTCCCGGGCAAGCTTTCATTACTCTGTGGCTCAAAGAAGTCTGGCACGATCTCCTCGACCAGCCGTTTCCACTCTTCCCGCCGGCCGGTGTGTTCATAGAGTTGATGGAGTCCTTGCATGATACTGCTGACTAAACTCCACCGTCCCAGTGCCCGTGCCAACCACCGAGCGTGGAGAAGGTTCGCCTCTTCGGCCTGTAGGGCGGCGAGGACATCGTGGTTACCATTTTCGTATTCGTCATGGTAGTAGTCTCCCATCTCGCCCATGGCTTCGACGAACGCGCTCACAGCGAGATCTTCGGCCGGATAGAAACGAGCGAAGAGGCTCTTGAAGAACCAAGGAAGGGCGGGGTGGATCACGTAGTACCCGCCGCCGCGGGCCGTCAGGAGCCCAACTTCGACGGCGCGATTGAGGAGGGCAATGCCCTCTTCCCGGGTCAGGCCCCGCACTTCAGGCAGGCACGACTTGGTCTTGTGGTAGCCCATGAAGCCCAGCACGGCCACATTTACAAATCCTTGGAATAGGTGGAGCAGGGCAAGCTTTTTCTGCTCATCTTCATTGAACGCCTGCTCGAAACCGTACGCCAGTGAGGCGCCGAGGGAGCGGGAGCGCCCCTCACTGGCTTCATCGATGAAGGCGGTTTCGCCGGAGCGTAGGCGGGCGATGAAGTCCCCAATCTGTTCCTTTGTCCTGAACCCTTCGCGAAGCGCTTGGGCGGCAAGGATGGTGAGCGTCATCGGATTGCCTTGAGCGAACGCAAGGAGGGGGCGCCAGTCCTCGACATCGGCGAGCCGACGGCCGTGCTTGGTGGCCAAGGCTCGGACGAGCTGAAGGCTCTCCGTCATTGGCATTGGCGGCACCGCGATGCGCGTGGGCAGGTCCCCCAGCCACAGTTGCTCGTCGCGGCGCGAGGTCAGGAGGACCTTGACCTTGGTCTCCCGCAGGGCGCGCAGGAAGCCGAGCAACTCTTCCTGTTCCTCCACGCTCCAGGCCGACTCTGTCCCCGTCGGGAAGCCGGCCACCGGCTCGACGTTGTCCCAGATCCATAGCACCGGCACTTGGGCGAGGACCTGAAGGGCCACCTGCCGCCGCGTCGCGTCGTCGAGCGCCAGCCAGTGGACGCCTGACCCCTCCAGAGCCGGCCCGAAGACCTGGCCGATCCGGTCCAGCACGCGGGGCAGCGGGAGGTAGCGCTCGAAGGTGGTGAAGAGGACGGGGCCATCGACGCCGCCGGTCAACGAGTACCAGCGGGCGAATTCGGCGGCGGTGGTGGTCTTGCCGCTGCCGGCATAGGCATGGAGGAGAACGATCGAGGTCCGATCGAAGGCGCGGTCGAGGGCGAGGAGCGTCTCGTCCCGACCGAAGAAGCCCGCGTCGGGCGGCGGCGGGAGATCGGCGTCGAGGCTGCCGGCCGCCGAAGCCGTGGCTCCTGCCGCGATTTGAATCTTCAGGCGACCATCGTCCTTTGCCTTCGGGAAGAGCTGCAGCGGCGTCGCCTCGTAGACGACGGGGACGGTCCAGTCCTGGAGCGGCAAGGGAGTGTAGACCACCTCGCGCAGCGGGTTGTCCGCCAAGTTCTTGCGCGCCAGCGTCACCGCCTCGCCCAGCGAGGCACCGCGGACGAGGGAGGCATAGAGCTCGGCCACGAGTTGGGCGGCGGTGACCACATAGACGTTGTAGCGCATGGCCACCACTCCGGCCACGCCCGCATCCATCACCTCTTGCGCCAGCGAGCCGAAGGCCCGCACCTGGGAATGAGGGTCGATGGCGGTGTCCGTCTCGGGCGCTGGCGCCGGCTCCGTGTGTGCCGAGCGGCAGGCGTTGAGGACAAGGACGGACACTCCCGTATCCTGGAGGAGCTTTCCCAGCGAGGTGCCGTCCACCAGCTCGCCGTTGTCTTCGAGTTGGGGTTTCTCGAACAGGAGATACCCGTGCTTGCCCGCGCGCGGTCCGGCGAGGACGGTGGGTGTGAGACGCCTCAGGAGAGCCCTGATCCCCCCGGGCTCCTCGACCTCTATATAGGTACCGTGGCCGTCGAAGTGGACCACGTGGTAGGGCTGGCCTTCCCGGTATGCCTCGCGGAGCGTCTTCCCGAGCTGCTCGAAGGTGGGGGGACGCAGGACGTCGAGGTCGTAGGCCTCTCGGTTGGCCTCGCTCAATCCCCGGAGGAGCTGGCTCGCCACCGAGCGGAACGGCACGTCCCGGTCCCCCCGCGGCCGGCAAAGGACCAGGAGGATGCGGATCTTCCCTGCTTCTATGGCCGGCAGGTGCGGAGCGCGGGCGGTGTTGGGCTGCGCGCGCACGAACGAATGGGCGGTGAGAGCCAGGGCACTGGTCGTGCCCGGCTCCCGCAGCAGCTCCCAGGGGATCGTGGCCGCCTCGGTCACCCCCGAGACGATCTCGACCCGCGTCTCGGGCAGCCGCTCCTCCACTCGGCTCCAGATCCTCCGGGTGTCGTCGTTGGCCTGGAACACCTCCGCGAACAGCTGCGTCCCCACCTCTGCCATACGCCCTTCGACCCGCTGCGCGATCGTCGGCGCCGGCTCCTGGGGGTATTGGAGGAAGTCTTCCAGATACCAGCGCAGGTCCTCTTCATCCTGCGGGGAGAGGCTGAAGGTGAGCTCAGCGGCGGCCGTCCGGCGGGCGCCGTCGCCTTCGAGGGCGATCTCTACCCGGTGGCGGCCCTCCGCCAGGGGGTGCTGCTGGATGCGGAGCTGTAGCATGTCGAATTGTACCCCGGGTTGAAACCCGGGGCTGGGAAATGGCCGTCCTGATGGGACGGAGATTTGCCGACATTTCCCATCGCCGCGCCTCCGTCCTGGAGGGACGGCCATTGGTAGCCTCGGGTTTCCAACCCGGGGTGCGCTTCAGGACCGCGGCTCGCTTTTGGCCCCGGCGTGTACCATAGCTGGAAGGGGCGAGAGAATTCCACCCAAAAACCGCTTGCGGCTCGAAAGCCGGACGTCGGCCAGCGCGGCCGTTCACACCCTCCGGTATTTAAGCCACCCCTGCTGTGTGCGTTGTACCGAGCCGGATGATCCGGCTTCGGTCGTAACCCAGACGGAGGAGGTTGGATCCCCATGCAGCGAATGACACGAATCCTGTTGGCCGCCGTGTGCCTTGTGACCTTGGCGGCGGCCGGAACTGCCCGCGCGGACGAAGCGATGTCGAAGGCGGCGCTCCAGAAGAAGCTCCGTACCGCGTACGAAGCCTTCAATCGCGATCCCGGCATCCGGGAGCTGGAGAAGCGGGCGACCTCGAACCTTCAGGACCGCGCCGCCGTCGATGCGTACCTCAAGAGAATGCCCCTGTCGCCGCTCGAATATCTGCAAGTCGATATGCAAGTGCGGCACTATGAGATCTTTGTGCCGCGCTACATCCAGGACCTCCACATTCGATGGATCGAGCTCCACGAGCCGCTGGCGCGCCAGATGTACGGCGACGCGTACGTCAACCTGGTGTTGACCCGGTGGCCCGCCGACACCGGCGACGACGTCGTCGGCCTCTTCGAGCCGGCCACGGTGGGCACCAACCGGAACGTGGCCTCGACCGACTCTCCGGCCCCCAACGAGTTCGACGGCGAGATCCAGATCGCGGTCAACCACCGGAACACCAACCAGATGGTCGCCGCCGCCAACACCTGGGGCAACGCCGGCGCGGCGTGCAACAGCGAGCAGACGCAGTCGATCTTCTACTCGAGCAACGGCGGTACGACCTGGGATTACACCTGCGCGCCCTCGAACAACGTGTTCGCCCTGGGCACCTGCACCGGCACCGTCTTCGGTTCCGACCCGGCCGTCTACTGGAACGACAGCAACGAGGTCTTCCTCAACTTCATGCTGCTCTGCAGCAGCGGCAGCTCGACCAAGTATTCGATGGTCGTGGCGCGTTCGGCCGACGGCGGCGCCACCTGGGTCAAGCAGGGCATCATCAAGAACGCCTGGGCCACCGGGACTCTCGAGGACAAGAACTTCTACGCCATCGACAACACCTCGACGAGCCCCTTCTACGGCCGCCACTACACCTGCTGGGACCGCTCCAACAACGAGAAGTTCGCCTACTCGACGAACAACGGCGTGACCTGGACCGAGGTCGACCTGCCGGCCGCGGGGGTGGGCGGAGTCGACCTCGGCTGCGAGATCGCGGTGCAGAAGAACGGCACGGTCCACGTGGTCTTCGAGTCGCTCACCTGCGGCGCCAACTGCACCGACGAGCGCATGTGGTACACGCAGTCGACCAACGGCGGCGTCTCCTGGTCGTCGACGGTCCAGGTGCACGACCACAACCTGTCGGGCTTCTCCGGGACCAACCCGCCGGTCGCCGACCAGCGCGGCATCGCTCCCTTCGGAGCCGTCGACGTCGACAACTCGGGGGGCGCCTGCGACGGCACCCTCTACGCCACCTTCGGCGACTACACCTCGGGCGGGATCGCCGAGACCGATATCTGGGTGACCAAGTCGACCACCAATGGCGCCACCTGGTCGGCTCCGGTCAAGGTTAACGACGACGGGCTCGCGGGCCGCACCCAGTTCCACCCCTTCCTGCAGGTCGACCAGTCCAACGGCAACGTCGTGGTGGCCTGGCACGACGCCCGCAGCGACACCAACAACCGCAAGGTGGAGCTCTTCACGGCGCGTTCGACCAACTGCGGCGTGAGCTTCGAGGCGAACGTCAAGGCCAGCCAGCCGTCGGCGGAGTTCAACAACAGCGGCATCAGCTACACCGACGAGAACACCACCGACAACGCCAACCGCAACCCCAACCAGTACGGCGAGTACATGGGCCTCGACGTCAAGAACGGCAAGGCCTACATGGCCTGGGTCGACACGCGGCACTTCTACCCGGGCTCGGCGACCAACGCCCAGAAGGAGAACGTGGGCTTCGCGGTGGTCGATTTCGGAGGCGCCTGCGTGCCGCCGCCGGTGCCGACCGGCGTCACCGCCACGGCGGTGAGCCAGAACCAGATCAACGTGTCGTGGACCGCGTCGGCGGGTGCCACCTCGTACAACATCCTCCGCTCGACGGTGAGCGGCGGACCGTACACCCTGGCCGGCACCTCGGCAACCACGTCGTTCTCCGACACCATGCTGACCTGCAACACGGCCTACTTCTACGTCGTCCAGGCGGTGGGCGCCTGCACCTCGGCCAATTCGGCCCAGGCCACGGCGACCACCCTGACCTGCAGCGGCGGCGGCAACCAGGTGCTGACCTTCTCGGCCTCTCCCGCCCTGGCGATTCCGGACAACAACACCACGGGCGTGACCAGCACGATCAACGTGGCGAGCTCGATGACCATCACCAGCGTGAGCGTCAACGTGGGCATCACCCACACCTTCCAGGGGGACCTGGAGGTGGCGCTGATCGGTCCGGACAACACGACGGTCCTGCTCCACAACCGGACCGGCGGCGGCACCGACAACATCAATACGACCTACAACATCACCACCCGTTCGGCGCAGGCGCTCTCCGCGTTCACCGGCAAGAACACGTCGGGAGCCTGGAAGCTGCGGGTCCGCGATCTGGCCGCGGCGGACGTCGGGACGCTGAACACGTGGAAGGTGACCTTCAACGGCTATTACACTCTGACCGCCAACACGGCGATCCCGGACAACAACACGACCGGGATCACCAGCACGATCAACGTGCCGGCGACCGGAACGATCGTCAGCCTGCGGGTGCGGGTGGACATCACCCACACCTTCCAGGGCGACCTGGAGGTCTCGTTGATCGGTCCGGACAACACGACGGTCCTGCTGCACAACCGGACGGGAGGCTCCGCCGACAACATCCAGACCGTCTACGCCGACCTGACCGCTCCGGCGCAGGCGCTCTCGGCGTTCACCGGCAAGGCCATCAACGGCGCCTGGAAGCTGAAGGTGCGCGACCTGGCCGCGGCGGACGTCGGGACGCTCAACTTCTGGGAGATCGACTTCAGGACGAACTGACGAAAGACCTCACCCCCCTGGCCCCCCTCTCCCATCGCCCCACCCCCAACCGGGAGAGGGGGGAACCACCGCCCTCTCAAGATCCCGGTTCGGGTGGTGGCGCCCCCTCTCCCGGGGGAAGGCGGGGCGATGGGAGAGGGGGACGGGGGTGAGGTCCTACGCCTTTTCTTCCCACACCTGCGCCAGCTGGACGATCACCTCGACGGCCTTTTCCATGTCCTGGGCGGAGACCCACTCGAAGCGGGAGTGGAAGCTCTGCTCGCCGGCGAAGACGTTGGGGGTCGGCAGGCCCATGAAGCTCAGCCGGGAGCCGTCCGTGCCGCCGCGGATGGGCTTGGTGTGCGGCGTCATCCCGGCGCGGCGGATCGCTTCGCGGGCGTTTTCCACGACGTCGGGAAGGTGGTCCAGCACCTCCCGCATGTTGCGGTAGCTCTCCTCGATCTTCACCTCGTAGGCCGCGCCCGGCCAGTCGGCGACCGTCTCGCGGGCGAGCTTCTCCAGGAAGTCCTCCTTCTCTTTCAGGGCCGGCGTCTTGAAGTCGCGGATCAGCAGCTTGACCGCGGTCCGGTCGACGCTCGCGGTGACCACGTAGGGGTGGACGTATCCCTCGTAATCTTCGGTCGTCTCCGGTGAGAGCCCATCCTTGGGCAGGCGGTCGATGAAGTCGGCGGCGACCTTGATCGCGTTGACCATGACCCCTTTGGCGTAACCCGGATGGGTGTTGCGTCCCTGGAAGGTGATGGTCATGGAGTCCGCGGAGAAGCTCTCGTACTCGATCTCGCCGCGGGGGCCGCCGTCCATGGTGTAGGCGTACTTGGCGCCGAACCGCGCGACGTCGAAGAACTTGGTGCCGGTGCCCACCTCCTCGTCGGGGGTGAAGCCGATTCGGATCGGGCCGTGGGGGATCTCGGGATGCGCCAGCAGGTACTCGGCGGCGGCCACGATCTCGGCCACCCCCGACTTGTTGTCGGCGCCGAGGAGCGTGGTGCCCGAAGCGGTGATGATGTCGTCGCCGACCCGCTCCGTGAGGTACGGGATCTCGGCGGGACGGAGGATGGCCGTGGGGTCGTCGGGCAGGACGATGCCCTCGCCCTGGTAGTCGCGGTGGATGATCGGCTTGACGCCGGCGCCGCTCATCTCGGGCGAGGTGTCGACGTGGGCGATGAAGCCGATGACCGGCACGCCGGCCTTCCCGCTGGTGGCCGGGACGGTGGCCATGACATAGCCGTGCTCGTCCATCGCCGCGTCGGAGAGACCGAGGCCGCGCAGCTCGTCCACCAGGTGGCGCAGGAGCTCGAGCTGCTTCTCGGTGCTGGGATAGGTGTCCGAGGTCTCGGACGACTGGGTGTCGAAGGTCACATAGCGCAGGAAGCGCTCGACGACGGAAGTCTGCATTGCGGTAAACCTCCTCAAGGGTCTCATGCGCCCGCGGTCCCGATCCGTCCCTCCACCCAGGCGCTGAGCTCCGCGGCAAAGCGCTCCAGATCGGGAAGCCCGGTTGTGGCCGCTGAATGGATCTGTGCCGGATCGACGCTGCCATAGCCATGGGCGACGACGTTGCGAAGCCCGATGGCCTGGCGGAACGCGCGAACCGTTTCCTGGGAAATGACTCCGTGTTCGTGCAAACGCTCGAAGGCTTCCCGGTTCGTCGCCGCGGGCTCCCAGCTCTCGTCGCCGATCAGATGAGTCGCCAGATCAACGCAGGTCTGGACTGCGAGGAAGAGGTTGAACGAGACCAGGTCCAGAGCATCGCCCGCCAAGCCTTCGAGACCGGCGGGGCAGAGCTCTCGGATCTTCGCGATCCGCTGTGCGAGCTGCTTCAGCTTCTCAGCGATGACGTTCCGGTCAACCATGGTGCCTCGCCCCCGCGGCGAGCTTTTTGAGAAAAGCGTCGCGCATCCGGATGTAACCCGGTCCGTCCAACTCGGCGATGAGCAGGGCGTGCGACCGCCACCGGGATGCGGCGCCGCGCTCGGCCTCATGGAGCACGATGCTGTCGCGGAGCAGCGCGTTGAGGAGCGGATAGCCGGGATCGTCGAGGCTGACCACGTCCACCTCGACCCTCGCGGCCGTGCTCAAGTCCGACGCGAGGGCCAGCAGGTCGAGGTCCCTTCCGAGCACGGCCACGTCCGCGTCGGAGTCAGGGCGAGCCCGGCCGCGCGCTCGGGAACCGAAGAGAAGCGCCAGATGGACGTCCTCGCGTCCACGGAGCGCCCCGCGCAGGGCCTCGACGACCGGGTCTGGCGTCTCCACGGGGGAGAGTCTATGCCAACTCCGGCACCGTCCTCCGAAGAGACGAAAGTGCTATCATTTGCTGGATGTCCCCCTCTCGCTTGATCGAGGAAGAGCTGCGGCTCTTCTCCGACCGGATTGCCCGCAGCCTCGCGGAACGACCGCAGGCGATGGACGTCGCGGCCCACCGCGAGCTGGTCGCCGGCGTCGTCCGCACCATGGGGGAGGCCAATCACTACGAGCTCCTCGGGATCGAGCCCACCGCGTCGGCACTGGAAATCCACGACGGGTTCGAGCGGACCGCCCGGCTGGTCCATCCGGACAATGCGTCCCGCCTCGGCTTCTCCGGACGCGAGGGGGCGCTGGAGGTCCTCTTCGAACGGGCTGTCGAGGCCTATCTGACGCTCTCCGCGATCGATCGGCGGAAGCGTTACGACCGCGAGCAGGGACCGCGCCTGTGGAAGAAGGCGGCGGCGCCCAAGGTCACGCCGGAAGAAGAGGCGGCGCGCCTCTATGCCCGGGCGCGCGCTCTCGCCACGGCCGGGCAGATCCATCCGGCGATCGAGCTGCTGCGGGATTCGATCCGCATCCGCCCCAGGGCCGAGTTCCTGACTCTCCTGGGCACGCTGGAGGCCAAGAACCCCAACTGGCTGGAAGCCGCCGAGGCGCATCTGGTGCAGGCGCTCGAGATGGGCTCCGGGATCCCCGGGCTCGCCGAGGGGCTCGCGAGCGTCCGCGACAAGCGGGCACGCCTGGCCGCCGGCCAGCCTCTCGAGCCCGATGAGGAGGATGAGGAAGTCCGGGTGGTCTGAAACGGTTATGATGGATCGACGCCGGAGAGCTCCAGGCGGTCGCTCCGGACGGATTCGTTCCGGCCGGAGAGGAAAGTCCGAACTCCAACGGGTAGCATGCTCGCTAACGGCGAGGCGCGGCGACGCGACGGACAGTGCAACAGAAAAGATACCGCCGGCTCTTCGCAAGAAGGGACGGTAAGGGTGAAATGGTGCGGTAAGAGCGCACCGCTCCGGCGGCGACGTCGGAGGCACGGAAAACCCCATGCGGAGCAAGACCAAATAGGGGGACGGCTCGCGGGCCACCCGTCCCGCCTCCGGGCCTTCGGGTCTGGGGCCAGTTCCCGGGTAGGTTGCTGGAGGCCGGCGGCAACGCCGGTCCTAGAGGAATGACCGCTCCCCGGTGCTTCGGCGCCGGGAGACAGAATTCGGCTTACGGAGCTCTCCGGCGTCTTGATTTCTCTTCCGCGACTCCCTCCTGCCGTCGGCCCCGGCGACCGGGTGGGGGTGGCGGCCTTGTCCGGTCCGGTCCGGCCCGAGCGGCTGGAGGCCGGCGTCCTAGCCCTGCGCCGGCTCGGCTTCGAGCCGGTCCTCGCCGGCAATCTCCTCTCCCGCTCCCGGCACGACCTGTTCGCGGGCGAAGACGCCGAGCGCCTCGCGGGTTTCCATCGCCTCGCCGCCGATCCGGACGTGCGGGCCATCCTC
>DASPXX010000250.1:0-3242 GCA_035637095.1 Thermoanaerobaculia bacterium | reverse complement strand
GAGGTGGAGGTGGAGGTGGAGGTGGAGGTGGAGGAGGTGGAGGTGGAGGTGGAGGTGGAGGCGGCGGACCACCCGGCACGTAGTTCACGCGCAGCCCGTTCACGAGCGTCGCCTCTCCGCAAGAGAACTCCGTGAACGCGCCCTCGTCGCTGCTCTGGATCCCGCTCGAGGCCATGAGGCCCGACTCGGTCGAGACGCCGTAGATGATCGAAAGCGTTCCCGACCCCTCCGTGAAGAGCGCTTCGAAGTTGGCCGTCCCGCCGCGAGTGGCCGGGTAGAGGGCCGTGCGCCACTCGATCACGAACTGCCGGTTCGGCTCGCTGCCGATCGTTGCAGTGAAGATCCCGTTCCCTGCCCCAGCGGTCCGCAGGTCGTCCAGGTAGGGGACGAACGAGCGGTCGAGGCCGTTGATCGGCATCTGCATGCAACCGGTTGCCCAGCCTTCGTTCTCGGTGACGAACTGGAGGTTGCCGTTCGAGCTCACGGTCACGTTCGAATAGGGCGTGCCGTAGACGGAGACGTCGAAGGGAAGACCGATCGTGGTCGTGCAGTCGTCGCAATGGTTGCCGATGTCCGCGGTGCCCGGGATGATCGCCTGGCCCGTCTGGGTGTTCGTCGTGTAGTTCGTTCCACCCGCCGAGGCCGAGCTCGCCACCGCGAGCACGACACCGAGTGCGAGCAGCCCCCCCACGCTGAGGCCAAGCAGGCGCCGTTTACGGCTCCGCATCATCTCTCCCCTCCGTGATCCCCCAGGACGTTTCCCTGTTTCTAGCAGCTTTTCAGGGGAAAGAGAAGGTCTGCCGCCATGCCCGGGCGACGACCAACCGGACCGGGAAGCCCCGCGGCTTGCGTGCTCCGGCCCTCGGCCACTGTGAGAGCACCCGGCCCGGTCTCCTCGCGCGAAGTCGCCGGATTCGCCCCACGCTGCAGTGGGCTCGGCGGATCTTCCTCGTGGCGCGGCCGAGCTCGAGCCCGACAAGTCTGGGAACCAAGCAGCGCACCGGCGGCGGCGGGGGCGGAGGAGGAGGCGGTGGGGGCGGAGCCGGCCCCGGCGCACCGAGCGTCCCGTTCAGGCGGAAGAGCTGGTCCGGACCGTTCTGGCTCGTCAGGCAGGCCGTCTTGCGATCCCAGCTCGTGCAGAAGCCGAAGCCGCCCGCGGGGTTCTGCCAGGCGGCGCCGTGGTTCGCGGCGACCAAGCGGTTGTCCCAGAACCACTGGTCGGCCGTGCCGATGTCCTGTCGCGCTTGGACGGCGACCCAGTACGTCGCCGGGCTCAGGCTCACGGGAGAGGTGAGGGTGATGATCGCGTTCGCCACGCCGGTGTAGGTGTTCGACGGTCGCGCGGCGACGAGAGTGCCCGGCAGGTTCCCGGCCGCGTCCTCGTAGAAGAAGACGTGGAAGCTCGCCGCCGGGCCCACGACGTTGTACTCGCCGGCGACGTCGACGCCCGTCACGCTCCAGGTCGGTCCGGCCGGAACGACGAAGTCATCCGCGGCGAAGGCGTCGTACTGGTCGAAGGCGGCCTCGAAGTCCTGCGAGGTCACGCCTCCCGGAGTCGGCGCCCGGAGGTCCATCTGCTGGTAAAGCACCGCGCCCACTGCCGCCGGACGCCTGCTCCGAGCTGCCGAGGCCTCGCCGGAGCTGCCGAGGGTGCCGGCAAGGAGAAGGGCTACGACCGATGCGCCAACGAGGCAGAGGCACCCATCTCGAGCTCCGCTCGTCCCTGGCTCTGAAGGCAATATCAAGCGAGACGCCGGCTCCGGCCGGCGCCTCGCTGTTGAATGCATTCGCAGTCTTGCCTACGCGCGGCCGACGACCAGCTTGACCGGGAACCCGCGCGGCTTGACCGTTCCGGGCCTCGGGCTCTGCGAGAGGACACGGCCCGGCCGGCCTCGGCGGACCCGCCGGATGCGGCCCACGCTGCAGTGCGCGCGGCGGATCTTCGTCTTGGCGGGAGCGAGCCTGAGCCCGATCACCCTCGGGACCCTGCAACGCACCGGCGGAGGCGGTGGAGGAGGTGGCGGCGGCATTGTCCCGTTCAGGCGGTAGACCTGATCGGGATAGACCTGGGTCGCGAAGCAGCTGGGCTTGCGAGTCCATGCCACGCACCCCGAAGCAAAGCCGTTGCCCGGGTTCTGCCAGGCGGCACCCGCATTCGACTGGACTGTGCGGTTGTGCCAGAACCACTGGCCGGCAGGGTCGAAGTCCTGGCGCGCTTGTACCGAGACCCAATAGGTCCCCGCCGCCAGCGGAACAGGAGTGGCCAGCGGGATCGTCGCATCGCCGCCCACCCCCGTGAAGCTCTGCGAGAGGCGATCGGCGATGAGCGCTCCGGGCAGGTCTCCAGCGGCATTGCCATAGAAATGCACGTGGAAGGACGCGGCCGGACCGGGCTCGTACTCGCCGTCCACATCGATCCCCTCGACGTTCCACGTCTGGCCTGTCGGGACGATGAAGTCGTCCGCGGCGAATCCGTCGTAGGCGTCCGCGCCCGCCTCGAAATCCTGGCTCGTGATGTCCAGCGGCGTCGTCGCAGCCTGATTGTTGTACTGGTCGTAGAGCACGACGCTCGGCGCCCCGGGACGCGTGGTTCCAGATCGAGCCGGTCCCGTTGGACTTCCGGCATTCGTTGCGCTCGGCGCGGCGGTCAGCGGGCCGCCGCTCTTTGCCGCCCCCGAGCCGCCGAGGATGGCAGCCGCGAACAGCAAGACCCCGATCGAGGCGCCGAGTGTGGACAGGCGCCTATGAGAGCTCCCCATCTATTCCTCTCTGAGTAAGGGATGCGTGCCTCGCACCCGGTTGGCGGTTTTTAGCACTTTCGCGTCGCAAAGCCAAGAACGCGCACCGGGGACGCCCGCATGCCGAGATAGACGGGACGCCGGCTCTCGCCGGCGCCCCGTGTTTTCGTTTCGTCTAGCGGTCTCGCTTACCTGCGGCCGTGGCCGCGGCCGACGACCAGCTTGACCGGGAACCCGCGCGGCTTGACTACTCCAGGCCGCGGGTTCTGGGCAAGGACACGGCCGGGTCGGCCTCGGCGGACCCGCCGGATGCGGCCCACGCTGCAGTGGGCGCGGCGGATCTTGATCTTGGCGCGACCGAGCTTGAGCCCGATCACCCTCGGCACCCGGCAGCGCACCGGCGGTGGAGGCGGTGGCGGCGGAGGCCCTGGTGGTGGAGGTGGCGGAGGTGGCGGTGGCGGAGGCGGTGGTGGAGGTGGAGGCGGAGGCGGAGGTGGTGGTGGT
>DASPXX010000249.1:0-6210 GCA_035637095.1 Thermoanaerobaculia bacterium | reverse complement strand
GTTGCAGCCAGTTCGTGCCGCCCGCGATGAAGCTGGGGCCGCACGTGGCCGCCATCGGCATGCGCTTCTACACCGGGAGCATGTTCCCCGCCATCTACCGCAACCAGATCTTCATCGCCGAGCATGGCTCGTGGAACCGCGACGATCCCATCGGTTATCGCATCAGCCTGGTCAAGGTCGACGGCGGCCGCGCCCTCTCCTACGAGACGTTTGCTTCAGGATGGCTGCGCAAGGATGGCCGGGCCTGGGGCCGGCCGGCCGACGTGCTGGTGATGCCGGACGGCGCTCTCCTCGTCTCCGACGACAAGGCGGGCGCCATCTACCGCATCAGTTATCGGGGGGAGCGCGGCGAGCGGAAGGCCGGCTGAGCCGCGCATGGAATCGCGCGGCGAGAGGCTCCGGACCCTGGCCCGCGGCCTCTGGCGCTGGCTCTTCCCCGAAGAGGTGGAGCTGCCGGAGGAGGCGCGCCGGGCTCTCGCGGTGCTCTACCCCTCGCTCGACCTCGCCCGGGTGCGGTTCCATCTCGGGCTCCCGCATCTCCTCCGGAACGTCGCCACCGGCATGACCCTGCCGGGGGTGCTCTCGTCCCGCCTGTGCAGGATCTACGTCCAACCCTGGTCCTGGCGGCCGGAGACTCCCGACGGGCTCGATCTGTTGGCCCACGAGGCGTTCCATGCCCTCCAGATGCAGGAGGGCGGGCCGGGGCTCGGCCTCGTCCGGCCGTTCATCGTCCTCTATCTCGCCTGCGCGGCCGGCAACGACTTCCGCTACAGCAGCCATCCTCTGGAGGTCGACGCCTACCGCGTGGCCGGCCGCTCGGTTCTGTCGGCGCGGGAGGAGGGCGCGGTCGAGACGAGCGGTCTGGCCTTCTGGCGGCGGCTGGCGGCGAGCGCTCCCGGGGGAGCCCTGGGCGCTCCGTTCTGGCTCGTCGCCTGGACTGGCGCCACGGCGGTCCTCTGGATCGCATGGCTCGTCACCGTCGGAGCAGGCGCCCTGGCGGTGGGCGTGATCTGGCTCGCGGGCGCGGTCCTCGCTTGGATGGAAAGAATTTTCCGGGAATAAGCGGAACAAAACATCTCGGTGAAGATGCCGGCCAGTGCCGGATTCGATCACCGCGGCTGTATGCCTTGTCAAAAACAACAAAAACATCTACATTGGAGATCTCGGTAACACTCTGCCATGGCTTGGAGCCCCGTCATGGATCACGTTGTGAAGGTGGAAGCTACGGAGCCGGAGGTGTCGCGGGCCGGGACACCCTTGCGCCTGCTGGTCTCCGATCCGCATCACCTGTTCCGGGAATGTCTCGCCACGGCGCTGGATTGTGACGCACGGTTCGAGGTCATCGCACGGACTGCATCCGGGCCGGCCCTGCTCGACGAGCTGGCGCGGTGCCCGGCGCACGTCCTGGTCCTCGGCGTCGAGCTGCTCGACCGGGGGCTCATCAGCCTGACGCGGGAGGCCGTGGCGCTCTTCCCCGACCTCAAGATCCTGGTCCTGGGTCGCGCGGACAGGGACGAGCAGGTGGTCGACTGCCTGCTGGCCGGAGCCGGTGGGTTCCTGCTCCGCGACCGGTCGCTGGCCGAGGTGGCTGCGGCCATCGAAGTGGTGGCACAAGGCGAGAGGGTGTGCCCGCCCCGGGTCACGCGGCTGCTGTTCACCCGCCTGGGAGAGCTGGGGCGCGAGCGGAGGCGGCGCGACCGGCTCGAGGTCCTGGAGCTGTCGGCCCGCGAGATGGAGATCCTCCGCCTCATCGCCGACGGGCTGACCAACCAGGAGATCGCCAGCCGACTCTACCTGTCGATCCATACGGTCAAAAACCACGTCCATCGGATCCTCGACGCGCTCGGCGTCCACAACCGCTGGGGAGCGGTCAATCACGCTTTCGCCAAGGGATGGCTGCAGGAGCGGCGGCGGAGCTCGTGAATGGGGACGTGGAGCCGGCCATCTCGGTGATGGTCCTGGGGGGCGACCGGGTCTTTGCCGAGGCCCTGGAGGCGGTCCTGGCCGCAGAGGAGAGACTCCGCCTGTGCACCGCTTCCGCGGAGGGGGACGGGCCTCCAGCGATCATCCTGATCGACGCCTCGTTCGACCCGGCGGAAGCCCTCGCCCTGACCTGGTCGGCGCGCGAGCGGTTCCCCGAGGCCCAGGTGATGGTGATCGGTGTGGAGCGCGAGGACGAGCGCGTGCTCGAGTTCATCGAGGCCGGCGCGGCGGCCTACGTCCTCAAGAGCGCCTCGCCCTCGCGGCTGATCGAGGCGCTTCGCTCGCTCCATGAGGGAGAGGTCTATTCGTCGCCCCACCTCGCAGCCGCCGCCCTGGAGCGGATCGCCGCTCTGGAGAACGGGCGCGAGCCGGTTCCGGCGCCGCTGCCGTGCGAGCCGCTGACCGCCCGCGAGCTCGAGACTCTGTCGCTCATGGCCCGCGGGCTGCGCAACAAGGAGATCGCCCACGCGCTCCACATCACTGTGCAGACGGTGAAGAACCACGTGCACAACATCCTCAACAAGCTGCGGGCCCGCCGCCGGCGGGATGCGGTGCGTCTCGCCTACCAACTGGAGCTCCTGCACGAGCCCGAGGAGCCGTTGGATCTCTTTTGAATCTGCTGTGAGCCGTGCATCCGATTAAACTTCTGGCGAGAGGTGCTGCATGGCACGCATCGTTCTCGTCGGACCTGCGGACAGTCTCACGCGCTTGCTGGCCGAGCGGCTGGAGGCGGCTCCGGCCACCGTGGGCGAGGACCTCCTCGCCGCCGAGGTCGAGGCGATCGTCTTTCGGCCCCGGCTGGCCGGGTTGAGGAACGCCTGTCCCGACCTGGAGGACGCGGACCGCTTTGTCGAGGCTTGTCTCCGGGCTCTCGGTGCTCGCGACGGCCGCGCGTTCAAGATCGTCCTCCTGTCGAGCGCGGCGGCGCATCCGCCCAGCCACCACAATCCGGGCTATCTGGGGGAGGAGGAACATCCCCGCAACGAGCATCCGATCGCCCGCTCCTGGCGCGAGCTGGAGCGGCGGGTGGGGGAGCGGCTGGCGGGCACCGGGGCGGAGGTGGTGGTGTTGCGGCCGGCTCCCGTGGCGGTCCGCGACGGCGAGGATTTTCTCTGCCGCCTGCTGCGGGGCAAGGCCGCGGTCGTCCCGGCGGGCTACGATCCTTCGCTGCAGATCCTCCACCCCGATGACCTGGTCGAGGCCGTGCGCCGCGCCCTGGAGCGCGGGTCAGGCGCTTATCACGTGGCACCGGCCGGCGCCATCCCGGTGCGCGGCGCGCTCCGCCTGGCCGGGACGCGGCGCGTGGCCGTCGACACCGGGCTGCAGCGCCCCTTCCGCGCCCTGGCCTCCCGCCTCGGCCGGGCCGATCCGGCGGCGCAGCTCGAGTACCTGCGCCATTCGTCCACCGTCTCCGGCCGCAAGATCGAGCGGGAGCTCGGCTTCGTGCCGCAAAAGACCAGCGCCGAGGCCGTGCGCGACGCCTTCGGCCGCGGCGAGCCGGGCCCGCTGCCCTCCTTCGACGCGTACGGGATGGACGAGGGGTATATCGACGCCTACGGGCGCACCCTCTTCCGCTTCCTCCACGACCTCTACTGGCGGATCGAATGGCGCGGGCTGGAGAACGTGCCGCGCGAGGGGAGGGCGGTCTTGACCGGCGTCCACCGCGGCTTCATGCCCTGGGACGGCGTGATGGCGCTCCATCTGCTGCGCCGCGAGACCGGGCGCATCCCGCGCTTCCTGATCCACCCGTGCCTGATCAAGCTCCCGTTCCTGGCCAACTACATGACCAAGCTCGGCGGCATCATCGCCTGCCAGGAGAACGCCGACTGGGTGCTGGGCCAGGAGGGCCTCCTCGGCATGTTCCCCGAGGGGATCGCCGGCGCCTTCACCATGTACCGGGACGCCTACAAGCTCGGCCGCTTCGGGCGCGACGAATACGTGAAGATGGCGCTGCGCAACCGGGCGCCGATCGTGCCGTTCGTCACCGTGGGGAGCGCCGAGATCTATCCCATCCTGTTCCGGGTGAATTCGAAGCTGGTGCGGCGGGTCTTCGAATGGCCCTACCTGCCGATCACCCCGACCTTCCCGCTGCCGGGCCTGCCGCTCCCCTCGAAATGGCACACGCGCTTCCTCGAGCCGATCCCGGTCCACGAAGAGCACCCGCCCGAGGCGGCCGACGATCCGCAGACCGTGCGCCGGATCTCGGCCGAGGTGCGCGCGCGGATGGAGACTGCGCTTCAGGAGATGCGGTCGGCGCGGAAGTCCGTCTTCCTCGGATCGGTCTTCGGACCGAATACGGCCTGAGGGGCCGGCGCTCAGGCTGTAGCCGGAGCGGCCTTCGGGAAGCCCGGGTTGGCCATGACGTCGCGGATCTGGGCCTGGTGGCGCCGCTCGTGTTGGATGATGAAGTCGAGGATCTGAAGGATGTTGTTCACCCCGAACAGGGGGTGCTGGTGGACCAGCGACGAGTAATCGAGGTCGGCGTTCGTGGTGACGAGCGACTCCAGAGCCGAGAAGGAGGCCTGGAGGTCCCGCTCGAGCTCAGCGGCCGGCCGGCCGGGCTGCGGCGTGGCCGGCGTGGGATTGCGGATGTGGAGCTTGCGGTTGGCGGCCATGCGCGCGCTCACCGAGCGCGGCGTCAGCCGGCTCATCAAGGTGAAGGGGAGGTCGAGCAGCGGCCGCAGGAACCTCGGGAGCCCGGAGACCGCGACGTCGAGGTCGGCGAACCCGCGCTTCAGATAGGGGCGCCGGCCGGACCGTGCGAGCTGGATGAGTTCGCCGATCTCCTTGCGGTACATTCCATCGGTCCGCGACAGGTGGTCGAGCACCTCGCCGATCGACCACTTGCCGCGGCCGGGGGAGAAGTCGAGCTGCGCCTGCGAGAGGGGAGCGGCCAGGCCGGACGTGTCACGGCGCGCCTGCCGGAGCGCATCGAGTTGGGGAGGGACAGGCACGGCTCAGCTCCGCCCCCCCGGCGTGCGTCGTTTCGTGGCGGCGACCTTCTGCGGCGTCTTCGGCGCCGCCTTCTTCTTCGTGCCCTTTTTCTTGGATGGGATCGAGGCGGCGTACTCCAGCGAGCGGCGGATCCAGGGCTCCAGCGCCTTGGGATCGCGCACCAGGTCGTGAGGCACGACGACGTACTCGCGCATGACGCGGCCGGGGAACGGCTGGAAGATCTCGGAGTCGTACTGCTCGAGGAACCGCTCCCGGTCGCCCTCGGGCAGGCGGATCAGCATGTTTTCCTGGTGCAGCCCGATGAACATGTTGTCGTTGGCGAAGGCGCACGGATAGCCGAACATCTTGCGCCGCTCGACGCGCGGGTCCTCCTCGGGGACGATCTCGCCGAACGCCTCCACCAGCCACTCCGGGGATTTTCTCCAGGCCATCTCTCGCCGCTCCTCTCGTATTGACTGCATCTTAGCATGATCTCGCGCCGGGAATTATTTCCCGGGAGGCGGAAGAAGGAAGGGGAAGACGGCACCCAGGGCGAGAGGGAAGCCGCACGGAACCGGCGGCTGGAGCCGCCATCCTTCCTTGCGAACCGCCACGCCCACCGGGTTCGAGGTGAAGTCTTTGTAGCGGAGAGTGGCCGGCGAGTTGCTCGCGAGCTGCGCGCCGGCGGCGATCCGCACCTGGACGATGTAGACGCCGGGCACCGGGATCGGAGCGGGAGAGATCTTCTCGACCTTGGCCGGTTTGCCGCCCACCTCGGCTTCCAGGTCGTACAGCAGCTGGCTCGACAGGGGATCGCTGCCGAGCCCCGTGGCCCACAACCCCAGGAGCTCTCCCGGACGCGCCGGCTGGGACGCGAAGTTCAAGGTCCCGTCTTCGTTGCAGGCCATGGCGGGGCCGTTCTGCAGGAAGGCGGGCTCCAGGGGCTCGCCGAAGTCGTAGACGAACAGACCCGGGGCGACGGGCTCCACCGGGATCTCGATGGGCGGCGCCTGGACGGGCACGTCGGACCGGGTGAGCTGGAGCTCGGCGCGGCCGCTCGCCGTCGGCAGCTTGGAGGGTATCTGGAAGAAGACGGCCTGCGGCGTGGCGGCCACGATCTGGGCCTTCAGGCCTCCGACCTTGACCGCCACCTGAGACGGATCGGCGCCGGAAAGGTTCGCGCCGATCAGCAGGGCGGCGGCGCCGGGGCTCTGCGCGCGGCCGGTCATCCCGCCGAGACTGACGATTCCGCCGGAGGTATAGAGGGGGAGCTGCTGCCCGGAGGTCCAGCCG
>DASPXX010000248.1:0-12196 GCA_035637095.1 Thermoanaerobaculia bacterium | reverse complement strand
CTCGACGAGCCGACGAACGACCTCGACATCCCGACGCTGGAGGTCCTGGAGGAGAGCCTCCTGGAGTTTCCGGGCGGCCTCGTCCTGGTCACCCACGACCGCTATCTGCTCGACCGGGTCTGCACCTCCATCCTCGCCCTGGACGGCCGCGGCGGCGTCCGCCATTTCGCCGACACCGCCCAGTGGGAGGAGCAGCGCAAGGAGACCGACGCTGCCGCGTCGCAGCCCGCTCCTTCCAAACCCGCGAGACCTGAGCCGGCAGCTGCCGCGAAGGCCGCGCCGAAGCGACTCGGCTATCTGGAGCAGCGGGAGTGGGATCAGATGGAGGAGAAGATCCTGGCGGCCGAGGAGGCCCTGGCCCGCTGCCAGGAGGCGGTGGACGATCCCGCGGTGGCCACCGATCCCCAGGCTCTCCAGGACCGCCTGGCGGCGTTGAACGCTGCCCAGGAGGAGGTGGAGCGGCTGTATGCGCGGTGGGCGGAGCTGGAAGCGAAGGTCCGGTAGGGGACCGTTCCTAGTCGCAATCGCCCTGGCCGACGACCGCGGCGAGGGCGGCGCAGGCGTCGACCTGAGAAGGGGAGTGCTTCCGGGAGGTCTGGCGCAGGAGATCCCCGACCTGCGCCGGAGCGAGGTGAGGTTCCCGTTCGAGGAGGAGGGCGACGACGCCGCTCACCTGGGCGGCGGCGAGCGAGCTGCCCGAGAAGAAATCGTACGAGCCGTGGGGGACGGTGCTCAGGATGTCGACCGACGGGGCGCCCACGTCGGGGGGACCCGCCCGCGGCTGCGGCGCGCCGGGAACCGCCTGGTCGACGCCGAGGACCGCAATCACTCCCGGAAGGCTGGCCGGAAAGCTCCGCTGGCTGTCTCCGGGGTCGGCGGCCACGACCACGATGCCGCGCTGGAGCGCCGTGCCGATCAGCCGGGCGAGGAGCGGATCGTGGGGGCCGCCGAGGCTGAAGTTGAGGATCTGCACCCCTTGGGCGATGGCGAAGTCGATGGCTCGCGCCAGGGTGTAGCTGTCGCAGACCGCCTCGCGCGTCCCGGGCGCCTTCGGCCAGCACGCCTTGAGCGCGTAGATCTCCGCCTGCGGCGCCACGCCGACGATCCCCACCTGGTTGTTGGTCTCCGCGGCGATGACCCCGACAACGGCGGTACCGTGGATGTCGTTGGTGAATTCCTGCTCGCCGTGCTCGACGAAGTTGCCCACCCGGGCGATCCGTCCCCGCAGGTCCGGATGACTGACGTCGACGCCGGTGTCGATGACCGCGATCCGCACCCCCTTGCCGGTGGCCAGGCGATGCGCCTTGTCGAGGTCCAGGGCCTGGATGGAGCGCTGCAGGTGGGCATAGGGATCGTTGTAGGACGATTCTCCGCTCAACGCGTCGAAGGTCGCGATGGGCTGCGCCGTGCCGACCCGCGGATCGGCGCGCAGACGGCGCAGGATCTCTTCCTGGGATCGGTTGCGCGGGATCTCGAAGACGATGCACTGCTCGTTCAGGGAGACCATGGTCCAGGCGAAGACCGTCCGCAGCTGGTAGTCCTGCGCGATCTCGTACGTCGTCTTGGTCCAGATCGTCGGCGGCGCCGGTTTCAGGGTGACCATCACCTGGTGCGAGGTGGCGAGGCCGGAGCCCTGGTCCGCCGCCGCGGAGGCGGTGGTGGCAGGCGGAGTCCGGACGCCGGCACAGCCGAGAGCGAAGGCGAGGAGGAGGGCTAGGACCTCGCCCCTCGGCCCCCTGAATCGTTGCAAATTCACAGCTGTCCTACCGCCGGCTCGGCCAGGCTCACCCGGGGCTGGGCGCGCAGGTGCGCCAACACCTTCTCCAGGGGATCGGGCCCGGCGGGGACCTCCACGGTGTACACCCCGAGCGCGGAGGGGCCGGAGACGATCTGGCCGCGGATACCGAGGAGCAGATCGCGGACCTCCTGCTCCGTTGTCCTTTCGGCGAAGACGAGCCGCAACCGGGCCACGGCCGCCGGTGCCGGAGCGCTCTCGGAGAGGGTCTGATACTCGGGCGCGGGAGCGGGAGCCGCCGGTTGCCGGGGCGAGCGGACGAAGAGACCCGTCACGGCGACGAGGAGGAGCAACTGCACGACGAGCGCGCCGCGGGCGAGCGGCGGCGTCGAGCGGGCCAGGGAGGCGAGGCCGCGCCCCGGGGCCAGCAGGGCGTCGCGCCAGCCGCGGCGGCTGTCCCGCTCCTCGGCCTCGATCCGCTCCATCAGCCGGGCGAGCCGGGCGGGATGGACCATCGGCGCGATCTCCCGGGTCTGCTGGAGGGTCTCGCCCAGCCGCTGGCAGGTGGCGATCTCTTCCCGGCAGCGCAGGCACTCGGCGAGGTGGAGCTCCACCGTCCGCCGCTCCCCGTCGGCCAGGGTTCCGTTCACGTACCAGGGGAGCAGGTCCCACACGCGCTTGTGCAGCCGCTCCCATCGCTTCCCGTCGATCATGTCGACTCCTGGCCGGCGCTCCCCGAGATCCCCATCGTCGGCAGGATCTCGCGCAGGCGGCGGCGGGCATGAAACATTCTCGTCTTCACAGTATTGACCGGGCACCCCATGACCTCCGCGATCTCCTGATAGGAGAGCCCATAGTAATAGGTCATCTCCACGACCGCGCGCTGCTCGTGCGACAGGGTGCGCAGGGCGCGTCCGAGGACCGTGGCGAGCTCGCGGCGGGCCAGCAGGCTCTCCGGCTCGTCGCGGTCGACCGGCTCGGCCTCGGGCTCGCCCGACGGCTCGGGCTCCCGCCGCGCCACCGCCTTCAGGGCTTTGTGGTAGGCGATGCCGAAGATCCAGGTCGAAGGCCGGGAGCGCGCGTCGTATCCCCCGGCTCCCTTCCAGATGGCCAAGAGGACGTCGTTCAGGATCTCCTCGACCAGGTCGGCCCGCCGCGTCAGCTTCAGGATGAAGGCGAAGAGGCGCCGGTCATACCGGTGATAGAGCGCCTCGAAGGCCTTGCGGTCCTTGGCGGCGATGCGGTGCAGCAGGGAGGTCTCGGTCTCGGTCACAGCGTGTTTCCTGTCTGCCCAGTATGTCCCAGGAGAGCCGCGGAGGGTTCATTCGGGAGGGAATGAACCTTTCCGGCGCTCTCGGGAACAGACCGGATCGATACGAAAGGAGAGCGTTTCATGGCACGAATCCGGACCCTCGCGTTTCTTCTTCTGGCGCTGACCGCGACGGCGTCCCTGGCCGTCAACTCCTGCGGTGGTGGAGGTGGAGGCAACGGAGGGGGCTCGCCGACCGAGCCGCGTCCGGGGCAGACCATCGTGGTGCAGGTGAAGGACTTCAGCTACGAGCCCAAGTCGATCACCATCGAGCCGGGCGACACCGTGCGCTGGGTGCTGAGCGGCGCCGATCACACCCATACGGTCACGGCCCTGAACGGCGCGTTCGACAGCGGCATGGTCTTCTCCGCGTCGGGAGCCATCTACGAGCGCCGCTTCGACACGACGGGGACCTTCGACTACTCCTGCAAATCGCACAAGCTGTGCTGCCAGATGCAGGGCTCTGTCCGGGTGGGGAGCAACTCTCCGCCGCCGAGCCCCGGCTACGAATAGGTCAGAACGAACGGACCCACTTTCTGCGGAGGACTCTGCTCGCATGCGCCAGTACCGCTCGCTCTTGCCGTTCTGTCTCGCCGTTGCCATGGCGTCGGGCCTCGCCGGGCCCGCCGCCCGCGCCACCGAGGTGAGCATCAACGTCTCAGGCAACTCGTTCGTGCCGAGGACCGTCACCATCCAGGCCGGCGATACGGTCACCTGGTCGAACAACAGCCAGGGCTTCCACAACGTGGCGTCCGACGATGAGAATTTCGTGAGCGGCACACCGTCCGAAAGCTGGACCTTCTCCCACACGTTCAACACCGCCGGCGTGTTCGAATTCCACTGCGAGGTGCACGGCGCCATGGGCATGACCGGGTCGGTGACCGTGCAGGGCGGCGGCGGAGGCGGCAACGACACGCCCGGCACGATCCGCTTCGCGCAGACGGGCTACTCCGTCTCCGAAGGGGGGAACAAGGCCACGATCGCGGTCAGCCGCGTCGACGGCGACGACGGCCCGGCCACGATCCAGTGGGCGGCCACGGCGGGCACCGCCACGGCCGGCTCCGACTTCACCGCCGCTTCCGACACCCTGAGCTGGGCTGCCGGCGACCACGCCAACAAGTCGTTCCAGGTGACGATCCTCAACAACACGGTGGCCGAGTCGAACGAGACGGTCACCTTGACGTTGAGCAACCCCACCGGCGCCGCGCTCGACCTCTCGCGGCGCATCGCGACGCTGACCATCACCGACGACGACAGTGCCGGGCCCAGCGCCCCGGCGGCGCCGACCAATCTGACCGCCGCGCCGCAGTCCACGACCGAGATCCAGCTGACCTGGACCGACGCTGCGACCAACGAGACAGGATTCCGCATCGAGCGCAGGACGTTGTCGGAGCCCTACGAGGAGATCGGCACGGTGGGAGCGAACATCACGAGCTTCGTCGCGAGCGGGCTCACCTCCGGCACCTTCTACGTGTTCCGGGTGCGCGCCCAGAACAGCGCTGGCAATTCGCCCTACTCGAACGAAGCGGGAGCCGCTCCCAACGCCACGCCGCTGCCCTGCCTCGCCTCGGACACGGCGCTCTGCGTCACCAATAACCGCTTCCAGGTCGCGGTCGAGTGGCGGATCCCCGACGGGACCAACGGTCACGGGCAGGCGGTGCCGGTGCCGAGCGCTCCGGCTTCGGGCCTTTTCTACTTCTTCGATCCGACGAACCTGGAGATGCTCATCAAGGTGCTGAACGCGTGCGGTCTCAGTAATCGCTACTGGGTGTTCTTCGCGGCCACCACCAACGTGGAATTCGGCGTGACGGTCACCGACACCCAGAACGGTCAGGTGAAGAGCTACTTCAACCCGCTGAGCCACCCGGCGTCGCCGGTCCAGGACACCAATGCGTTCGCGACCTGCCCGTAGCCTGGCCCTCCCCTTCGTCCTGCTCCTCGCAGCGTGCGGCTCGGTGAAGACGCCGACCGAGCCCGAGGAGCCGGGCGGGGGGGCGACCCCGTTCACCTTCTCGCGCATCCAGGCGGAGATCTTTACGCCGAACTGCGTCAAGTCGGGCTGCCACGACGCCGCGACGGCCTCCGGCGGCCAGATCCTCGCGGCGGGGCGGGCCTACAACCAGATCGTCAACGTCCCGTCGACCGAGAGCTCGTTCGACCGGATCGAGCCGGGCGACCCAGAGCGCAGCTACATGGTCAAGAAGCTCCGGGGGGACCCGGACATCACCGGTGACCGCATGCCGCTCGACCAGCCCGGCGGGCTGTCGCAGGAACAGATCGACGGCCTCATCGCCTGGGTTCGGGCGGGAGCGCTGAATAATTAGCTCCGGAGGAGACGGCATGAGGAGACTCCGACAGATCGGGCCGGCCCTGGCCCTGGCGGCCCTGCTGGTTCCGGGCGCATCGTTCGCCCAGGATCAGCCGCAGGAGGCCGAGCGGCCAGAGCCCAACCCGCTCGGCACCCGGCTCATCGATACGCCGACGCCGTTCACGATCGGCAGCCGCCGGGTGGAGCTGCTGTTCTCCCACCGTTTCCAGCAGACGGTGCAGGACGGCGATTCGCACAACCTGTGGGGGATGGACGGCGGCGCGGACGTGGGGATCGGTCTCGGCCTGGGCGTCACCCGGCATCTCGACCTCGCCGTCCTGCGCTCGTCGTTCCAGGAGAATTTCGAGCTCTCGGCCAAATACCTGGTCGCGGAGCAGTCGCCGCGCGTTCCGCTCTCCCTCGGTCTGCGGGTGGGAGCGGACCTCCTCCGGCGCGAGGGTATCGAGGACGCGGACCGTCCCTTCATCCAGCTCCTGCTCGCCCGCGAGCTCGTGCCGGGAGTGAGCCTGGTCCTCTCCCCCGCGTGGGTGCGCGACACGCCGCGCCTGCGCGATGCGTTCAACGTCCCGGTCGGGATCACCTTCCCGATCCACGATTCCCTGATCGAGATCGAATGGATCCCCGCCAACCGGGACCTGGACGAGAGCGAGGACGCCTGGCACGTGGCCATTTCGAAGCAGATCGGCGGCCACATCTTCGAAGTCCTGGCCGGCAACTCCCGCGGGACCACGGTCGACCAGTACCTGGGAGGCGACTCAGCCGCCGGCTTCAAGGCCGGCGACGTGCGGCTGGGGTTCAATCTGATCCGGGATTTCGATTTCTGAGCTACTGTCCAGGGGACGAGAATGGGATGCGTCGCAAACAGGCGGTCGGAGGCTTCGAATTCCGCGGTTGAGCCCGCCTTGCACCGTCTCGCCGAAACCGATACGCTAGTATCATGTAGCCGATCTCTTGATAGACCTCAACGATGCTCGGAAATCGGTTGCGTACGGCGATGTGGCACCTCCGCAATTGGATCCAGAGGATGTGGCTACGAAAATCGAAGCTTATGTCGAGGCCGTGGAGGACTTTCTTGGCCTCTAGGCAGCGGCCCAACGTGGTACTGGATTCCCTGTCCGGCATCGTGGGCTGGCCTAGTGAGGATGCGAGACATTGGGTCACGCACTTCGCGCGGATTGCCTGCGCCGACAAGAACACAGCTGCGCTGGTGCTCATCGGCTCGCTTGCGCGGAACGCTAGGGCACCCGCCGATGTGGACCTGCTCTACATCTATCACAATCATCCGATAGCGTATCGACAACACCCGATCGACGTTGACATAAGAGCTTATCCGGCTGACGACATTCCTGAACAGCTCTCACGAGCACGGGATCTCCTCAGCTGGTCGGTGCGGTTCGGTAGATTGGTCTGTGAGCACGATCAATACTGGATCACTCTGACAAGAACGTGGTGTAAGAGCATGCCGCTTCCTGATCCTCAGGTAGCGGAAGAGCGGGCTCAGCGCGCTGCTGCTATTTATGAGCATCTTCGCAAGGTTGGAGATCAAGACGCCGCAGCCGAGCAACTACTAACGCTGCTTACACACAAGGCATGGGCAAGGCTCCTCCGCTCTCAGGTTCATCCGGCATCAAGACCTGAGCTTCCAAAGCAACTATGTGCAATCGGCGAGGTTTCGCTCGCGTCAGAATTGGACAGCGCACTCAAGCAACGAGCCGAGGCCGCCTGACCCGTTTGCAGCGGACTCGCTTCTGCGCCGGACACGGTATTGCATCTTCGAGGGAATTTTGCGATCACCGAGCCGTGGAGCGGGGCAGGCTACCGCAGCAGCTCCAGCACCGCCGCCGTCATCGCCTTCACTCCCACCTTGAGGGACGGCTCGGCGACCGGTGCGAACAGGGGCGAGTGGGGGGAGGGGAGCGCGCCGCCGCTCGCTTTGGCCTCGGCGAGCTTCTGCGGGTCGGCCACGCCCAAGGAGAACAGCAGGCTCGGGATCCGCCGGCCGTCCAGGCGCTCCAGGTTTGCGAAGTCGTCGGCGGCCAGGGAGGGACCCGTCCGCACGACGTTCCCGGGGCCGAGGAGCGCGGTGAACACCTTTTCCAGCCGCTCCGCCAGCGCGGGGTCGTTGTAGGTGGCGGGCACCACCTCGGTGTCGCTCACCTGGACGACGGGCAGGCGGTCCTCCGGGACCCCCGCGGCCTCCGCGATGCCGCGGGCGGTCCGCTCGATCGCGCGGATGAGGCGGTCCCGGCCGTCGTCGTCGAGCGCCCGCACGCTCAACGCGAGCTTGACCTCCTCCGGGATGATGTTCGCCTTCGCTCCGCCATGGACGGAGCCGATCGTGATCACCGACGGCGCGAAGGGCGAGCTCTCGCGGCTGATGATCGTCTGCACGGCGAGGATGAACTGGGCCGCGAGGACGACCGGGTCCTTGGCGTTCTGCGGGGTGGACGCGTGCCCTCCCTTGCCGCGGAGCGTCACCTCGACGACCGCGGCGCTCGCCAGAGCCGAGCCCGGGGTGATCCCCACCTGGCCCACCGCGAGGTCGTTCGTGTCGTGCAGCGCGAGGACGTAGTCCGGCTTCGGCACCTGCGTGAACAGCCCGCCCTCGATCAGCGACCTCGCCCCGTCGAGGGTCTCTTCGGCGGGCTGGCCGACCAGCACGACGGTGCCCTTCCAGCGGCTTTTCAACGCGACGAGCATGCGGGCCGTGCCGATCATCGCCGCGGTATGGAGGTCGTGCCCGCACGCGTGCATGACCCCGGCCTCGCGGCTGGCATACGCGAGCCCGGTCTTCTCCTCGACCGGCAGGGCATCCATCTCCGCACGGATCAGCACGGTCGGACCCGTGCCGTTGCGCAGCACGCCGGCCACACCGTAGCCCGTCCACTCCGGCCGCGGATATTTGCCGAGATGCTCCACGACCGTGAAGCCGAGCGACCGGAGCTCCTGGGCGACGAGCGCCGACGTCTTCTCTTCCCGGTGCGACAGCTCGGGAGTCTCGTGGATCGTCTGGTAGAGAGACACCAGCGCCGGCAGCTCCTTGTCGATCAGGGGATCGAGCGGCTGGGCGGTGGCCGGGGCGGCGAGCAGCAAAAGCAGCCAGGGGATGCTGAGTCTCATCGGGTCTCCTCCTTCACAACCGCACATCCCGCCGGATCTGCCCGTACTCCAGGTCGAGCACCAGAACCCTACCGCGGTCGTCCGCGAGAGTGAGATAAGCCGGCGTCAGGCGGACCGCCAGCTGCCGGGCGCGGGCGAGGATCACCTCGGCCTTCAGCTTGGCGGTCGGCCGGTGAATCAGGTAGAGGCGTGCCTCTTCGGCGGAGTGGACCGGCGCGGCGAGCCAGTCGCCGGAGAGGACCGGCAGACCGCTGCTCCAGCCGGTGCCGGGGAGGCGGAGCTCGAAGGCAGAGCGGGCCTGGGTCTGCACGTGGAAGGAGGTCTCGGCCGGGGCGTTGGGAGCGCTGGCGATCCACTGCTCGGCGAGCTGGCCTTCCGCGGCGATGCCGAGGCAGCGGGAGGAGGCGGGACGGGCGGTCTCCGGCACCTCGGCCCGGCTGCGCAGGAAGAGCGAGGGGATCTCGTAGGTCCAGACCTCCGGGTCCGCTCCCGTGGTCAAGAGCGAGCAGCGCTGCGGCGAGCGGACGATGGCGCCGACCCGGCGTCCCAGGTCGGGCACTCCCCAGGAGCCGTCGAACGAGCGGCCCGTGGCCTCGATGGCGACCAGGCCGTCGGCCGCGGCCACGAACCAGACGACGCCGTCGTAGTCCGTCGCCGCGGCGTCGAAGCGGGCGTCGCACCAGATCTCGCCCTTGCGCGCGGCGAGATCGATCCGCGCGAGGCGCCAGGAGTCGCCGCGCGGGGCGAGCGCGAGAGCGCGGTTGCCGCTGTCGGAGACGACCAGCCGGTGCGCCGGCTGATCCACCTCGGCGACGGTGCGGCCGGCGCGCGAGATCAGCCGCACGCCGGCTTCTCCCAGCGCCACCAGGGTCAGGCCGTTGGGCAGGAAGGCGGCGTCGCAGGCGGCCATGACCCCCACGTCGGAAGGTCCGATCTCGATCGTCCATGGCGTGTCCCGCGCCACCCAGGGACCGGGGTCGGGCAGAGGGAGGGCCGGCGCGTCGGCGCGCAGCGCTCCGTCGTCCGCGAAGGTCACCAGCCGGCGGAACTGGTCGGGGGCCATGCGCGCGCCGAAGCGCCCGGAATCGCGCGCCACGGTGCGCACGGCGGCGCGCGCGAGGGTCATGGTCTCGGGCGTGCGCGGCCCCTGGCGCAAGGTCTCGGCGAAGGCCAGGCGGGCGGATGCCCCTTCGGCCCGCCAGCTCTCCAGGAGCATCACCGCCTGGTCGCGGGTGGTCTCGAACTCGTCCGGGACCAGGGCCAGCTTGCGGGCGATCATGCGGCCTGCCGGCGCACCCCCCTGCTCGATGGCGCGGTCCATCCAGCGAAGAGCGAGGCGGTGCGCCTCGGGGACCGGCCAGACCGCTTCGACCGCGGCCACATAGGCGCCGGCCTCGGCCAGGTCGTGCCCCCAGACCAGGCGCAGGGCCTGCGCCTCCTGGTGCCGGCGGCTGCGCTCGAGGCGGGTGACGGCGTCGGCGAAGGCGCCGGTGCGGCGGGCGGTGCGCAACGCCCGCTGGCGGTCCCCGGCGAGGAACCACTGGCGCACCACGAGGCCCGGGGGCAGGTTGCGCGCCTCGGCCATCTCGGCCGCGAGGCGCATGCGGCCATGGCGCTCCAGGAAGGCCACGGCCTCTTCGCTGGCCAGGAGGACGTCGGCGAGCAGGAAGGCGGCCTCTTCGATGTGGCCCTGCGCCGCGAGACGCTCGAAGGCCGTGCGGTAGAGGCGCTGCAGCTCGTCGTAGAGGTCGTTCGAGGTGGGGAGCGCCGCATGCGTCCGCGGGATCCCGGGGCGGATCTCCAAGTCGCGGCGCGGTCCGGGGAGGCGCAGGGGGAAACCGCGCAGAGCCTCGCCGGCCGCTCCCCCCAGCGGGATGGCGTAGCGCAGGGCCTCGCGCAGCTCGCCCCGCTCGAACAGCTCCATCATCTGTTGGATGTAGGCGGCGTGCCGGCGGCCCATGACCTGCGAGAGCAGCGAGGCCACGGCGGTCCGCTCGGCCATCTGGTGGAGGAGAGAGCGCAGCCGTTCGCCGAGCCCGGGGCCGCGCGGCGGCGGCCCCGCGCCTGCGAGGATCAGCTCGCGCGTTCCCGGCCCGGCGGGGCGGCTGGCCACCGCCGGCCGGCGGCGCAGGCTCCAGCGCAGGCCATGGAGCCAGTCGCCGAGCGATGCGACTCCACCCCGCGCGGTCCCGCCCGCTTCCGCGCCGCCGCTCTTGCGCCGGGAGAGGGCCGCCAGGACCTCGGCGAGCTCGGGAGCGGGAGGCGGGACCCCGCGGAGGCGGGCCCGCAGGTCGAAGGCCGCGGCCTCGCGGGCAGGCGGGCGCGGCGTCACGGGCGGAGCGCCCAGCGTCACCATCGGCGTCACCACGAAGGCCGAGATGTCGAGCCAGGCCGCGGGGTCGACCCGGTCCTCCTGCGACGGCCGCTCGACCAGCGTGTCGCCGGCCCAGAGACGGACCAGGGCGCCATCGGGCGGATCGATCGCCCGCAGGTCCTCGGGAGTGAACGGAGCGCTGACCAGGGCGCGGCCCACCGGCACCTTCTCGGCGGTCAGCGGCAGGCCCGGAGCCTGGTCGCAGCGCACCCGTCGCGTCCGCGGTAGGCGGATCAGCCAGCCGCGGGCGACCCGGTGGACCGTGGCGCCGGGCTCCCAGAGGGCGAGGATGCGGCGGCGCGCCTCGGTCTCCCCGGTCAGCGCCGCGTCGACCAGGAAGCCCGCGGCATCGACCACGCCGCGCCAGGCCGGCGCCTTGGGCCGGGCGCTCCTCACGGCGTGTCCTCCGGCAGGAGGCGGAACAGCGGGTTCTCATGATGGAAGGAGCCGACGGTGATCTCGCCGGCCACGGTGGCATAGGCGAAACGGGGCGAGGCGTGGTGCACCGAGACGTGCTCGATCTCGGCGGCGGCGGTCGCCACCTTGCGCGTCCAGCCTCGGCCGGCCAGCACGAGAGTGCGCCAATCCGCGTCGAGCAGGAGGAGGCCGGGACCGCTGCGCTGCTGGAGATCCTGCCCCACTCCGACCACCTGCGTGCCGGTGAAGGGCGTGAGGAAACAGTCGCTGCCGGACCCGTCGAAGAGCTGCCAGGTCCCCTCGCGCTCGTGCTCCACCGCCAAGCCGCCGAAGCCGAAGAAGGCGCGCCGGCCCGATCCCCGGATCTCGGCAACAATCTCCGGCTCGCCATCGCCCACCACCCGGACGATGCGCGCCGGATGGTCCTCCGCAGCCGGCTCCACCAGCTGGAGGACGCCGGCCGTCACCGCCGCCGCCGTGGCCGTGGTCAGGGGGCGCAGCTCGCCGGGGACCTGGAAGGCCGGCGGATCGATCAGCCGGAAGAGCCGGCCGGACGCGTCGCGCACCCAGAGCCGGCGCCCTGCGGTGAGCACGGGCTGGAGCGGCGGCGGGGAGCCGGGGTCCGCGTCGAGGAAGCCCGGCCGTTGCGGAGACGGCTCATAACGGGCCGAGACCAGGCCGCCGCCGCTCCGGTGGAGATCGTGGAGGATCAGCGCGCCGTCCCGGGCGGTGGCCATCAGGATCCGCTTGCGGGAGACCCCTACCGCCACCGGCAGCTCGTGCGGGGCCGGATCGTACCAGCGCGGCGGGCCGACCCCGGCGCGGGGGGAGTTGGGCAGCGGGAAGGAGCTGACGCCGCCGCCCGCCGCCCGCGCGAACAGCTTTGCGCCGGTGGCCGAGAAGACCAGGTTC
>DASPXX010000247.1:0-3798 GCA_035637095.1 Thermoanaerobaculia bacterium | reverse complement strand
GACGAGGCGCGGAATTCGCCGCTCCAGACCTCGCGCAGCCTGTCGCTCGCCGGTGGCCGCTGTGTGGGGATGGTCCTGGTGACGACCGACAACGTGGCGCTCCACGAAGAGCTCAAGGCAGCCCCCGGCGGCGGGCTGGTCGTGATCGCCGGCGCCGACGGCAGCGACCTCGGCCGGGTGGCCGCCAAGGACGGCAAGCTCGATGTTGGCGCGGTGGAGAAGCTCCTCTCGGCGAAGCTCGACGAGCGCGAGGACGCCCTCAAGGCCCTCGTCCAGGGTGCGGAGAAGAAGGCGGCCTCCAATAAGGATGGAGCGATCGCCGATTACAAGCAGGTCTGGGATCAGCGCTGCCTCTTTCCGAGCCTCGGCCGGAAGGCTGCCAAGGGCCTGACGAAGCTGGGCCAGAAGCCCGACGAGATGAGCCTCCTCGAGCTCGGCCCCGACGGCCTCGGCGATCCCGACGTGCGCGGCGCCCACGCGGAGGTCGAAGCTCTCCTGAAGCAGGGCCTCGCGGCCGAGATCGCGGCGCGCTACCCCGACGCCGAGCGGCTCTACCGCCATGCCTCCGAAGCCGATCCGTCCGACGCCACGGCGCTGCGTTTCCTGGGCGAGCTCTACCGGCACCAGACCGGCGACTGGGTCATGGCGCGCGCGACCTTCGAGCGCGTGCTCGCCATGTCGGCGGACCCTATCGCCCGCGCCGTTGCTCTGCACGGCCTCGGCAAGATGACCATCCACGGCGGCCGTTTCGCGGACGGCCTCGCGCTGTTCGACCGCTCGCTGGCGGCCTGGCCGCTGCCGATCACCTACCGCAACCTGGCCGTCTACTGGTTCTCCGAGCACCAGGCGGAGAAGGCGGCCGGCTTCATGCGCCAGGCGCTTGCGCTCGATCCGGACGATCGCTACAACCGGATCTTCGCCGCGGTCTATCTCGCCGCCGCCGGCCACAACGAGGAGGCGGCGCAGATCGCCACCGCCGATCACGAGGTGCTGGAGGCGAGCTACAACCTGGCGGCGATCTGGGCGCAGGTGGGCGACCGCAAGAAGGCCATGGAGCTGCTGCGCCGGCATTTCTTCGAGTACGAGCGCTTCGACGCCGTCCGGGCGATGGAGATGCAGGAAGCCCGCGACGATGCCATGTTTGCGAGCCTGCATCAGGATCCGGAGTTCGTGGAGCTCACCCGTCTGGCGGATGGGCATTCCATGAAGTGAGCCGAGCCTGCTCAACAGGAGGAGACTACTGGACCTCCGCGCCGAGCTCCAGGTCCGCCAGTTTCTCGGCGAGGTAGAGGGGTAGCGAGAGGAGGCGGTAGGCCAGCTCGCCTTCGGGCATCCGCACCTCGAGCCGCTCGTCGGCCGGCAATCCTGCGTGGAGGCGGATGCCGGTGGAGAGACCCGCGCGCCAGAGGAACTGGTGCAGGGACTTGAGCGACCCGGCTGCCGCCGATTTGACCTCGACGGGGACCGGCCGGCCTCCGATCGGCACCAGGTAGTCGACCTCGGCGTTGCTGTGCGACGACTCGCTGACCCAGAAGAAGAGCTCGCCGGGAAACCCGGGGGCCGCAGCCAGCAGCTGCTGGCCGGCGAAGATCTCGGCGATGCGTCCATCGAGGACCTGGCCGAGGGGCAGGCTGCGCACCGTCTCGAATCCCGAACCCATGGTGTGGAGCGCCAGTCCGACGTCGAGCGGCAGCAGCTTGGCGGCCGAGCGAGGCCGCTCGCGCAGAGGGAGGGCAAGCGAGCTCGTCGGTAGGGCACGGTGGATGAGGAGCGCCGCTTCGAGCTTGCCGAGAGCGTTCTTCATCAGCTGGCTGCGATAGCCCGGAGCAAAGTTCTCGTAGCGGAAGCGCAGACCGACGTGGTGGCGAAGGTTCTCGAAGGCCGCTTCCAGGTAACCGACCTCACGCAGGTCGCCGAAGCGTTGAAGGTCTTCGGCAAGGGCCTGGACAAGGTCGCGGTGGACGCTGCGCACGGCGGCCGGATTGCGCTCGGTGACCCAGCGGGACACCGCCTCGGGCATACCTCCGACCAGCAGGTAATCACGCAACAGATCGAGCGCCTGCTCATGGAGCGCCGGAGGAATCGGCCGGCCTTCGCTGACCGCTGCGGCGAGGTGGCGAGACAGCACGGCCCGCTCGATCGCCATGAGGAACTCGAAGAACGTGAAGGGCCGCAGCACGCGGAACGTGACGCGGCCGACCGGAAACGAGAATCCCCGTTCCTGGAGCCGTACTTCGAGCAGAGACCCGGCCGCCACGACGAAGAGCTGCGGATGGTCCTCGCGCAGGAAGCGCAACCAGGATACTGCCTCGGGGCTTTCCTGGATCTCGTCGAGAAACAGCAGCGTCCGGGGCGGGAAGCGCTCTAGGTTGTGGCGTGCGGCCAGAGCTGTGAGGAGCTCGGCGGCCGAGCGGCAGGAACGCACCAGCGACAGGTCTTCGAAGCGTTCGAGGTTGAGCTCGAGAAAGAGGTCGAAGTGCTCGGCGAGCCGGCGCACGGCCTCGGTCTTGCCGGTCTGGCGAGCCCCACGCAGGACGAGAGGCTTGCGGTCGGCCTCACGGGTCCATTCGAGCAGAATCGCGTCGATGCTGCGGGGCAAGTACACGGCCGCATCATAAACACGGCCGTGTTTCGTGTCAAACCGTGGTGAAATACGGGGGTGTTTGCGTCTCCGCCCCCTCCTGGAGCGTTTCCCTCCGCAGCTCCGGAAAGACCTTGCCGACCTTGTTGAGGAGATAATCGCCATAGGTCCCTTCGAAGGCGTGGACGCTCGCATGGTCCCACCGTTCGTCCCGGTCGTCGGTGGGAGCCTCCATGCCCGGCAGATCGATCGGCTGCACCCGCGCGAAGAAGTTGGGGTCGAAGAAGAACGGGAACGAGAGCCGGTCGCGCGGGGCCGGGTTGCGGACGCGGTGCGGCGTGGAGCGGAACAGCCCGCGGGTCATGCGATCCAGCATGTCGCCGATGTTGCAGACGAACGAGCCCGGCACGGGCGGAGCGGAGACCCATCGCGACCTGGACCGGACTTCCAGGCCTCCGGCGTCATCTTGAAGCAGGATCGTCAGCAGACCGTAGTCGGTGTGCTCGCCGACGCCCCAGAGGGTCGGATCGCTCGGGGGCGGGTAGTTGAAGATACGGAAGAGGGTCAGCGGCTCACCGGTGTAGCGGTCCGCGAAGTACGACTCCTCCAGATCCAGGCTCGAGGCCAGGCCGGCCATGAGGCGATGACCCAGCCGCGTCAGGGCGGCCATGTAGTCCAGGACGGTCTCGCGGAAGCCGTCCGGCTCGGCCGGGAAGAGGTTGGGACCGTGCAGCGGAGTGCCGGCCTGGACGAGCGGGTGATCGGCGGGCAGCTCCGTGCCGAAGTACAGGCCTTCCTTCTGGTCGGGCTTCCCCGAAGTCAGCTCGTCGCCGACGCGGAAGTACCCCCGCCAGGCGTGCCCGCCGAGGGCCATGCGGATGCGCATCTTGGCCTCTACGTCCTGGGCGAAGAACACGCGGCTGAGCTCGCGCAGCCGGAGCTGCAGGCCTTCGTCCACACCGTGCCCGACGACATAGAAGAAACCGCTCTCCCGGCAGGCCTGGCCGAGCTGCCTGGCGACCTCCGATCGGCCGGGCGTGCCCCGGACCAGGTCGCTGACATCGATGATGGGAACGTGGGAGAATTCGTGCTGCTGTCTCATGCGGGACTCACCGCTGCGCTCGCCCCAGCATAGCTCACCAGCCGCGCCTTCAAGGGTGATAGAGTATCGGACATGAGCGGTGAACCGGGGATCCGAGTCTTCCTCAGTTATACGC
>DASPXX010000246.1:0-4935 GCA_035637095.1 Thermoanaerobaculia bacterium | reverse complement strand
GTGGCGAGCTATCTCCAAAGGTACAGCGTCAAGAACGACACGATCGGCTTCTTCGGCCCGCTGGGCTACGGCGAGCTGACGGATGCGGGGCCCGCGGTCGAGGTGCGTCCCGGCCCCGAGCTGCTGGAGCGTCGCGAGGTGTTCTTCGAGAACTGGTGCATCGACGCCCTGGCCCAGAAGCTGTCGGCCGATCCGGCGCTGCGGCCCTGGCTGGCACCTCGTTTGAAGTCGAGCTTCTATCTGGAGCCGGACGGCACGCTGCACCAGCCGTTCGGCCGGCCCGTGCGGCCTCCGGAGCCGGAGGCCCGTTTGCTCGCGGGCTGCGACGGGCGCCGCATTGCGCGGGACCTCGCCCGGGACCTGCTGACGGTTCCCGGGATGGGGCTGAGGACGGAGGAGGAAGTCTATGCGCTGCTGGAGGATCTGTGCCGGCGGCGAATCGTGACCTGGGCGCTGGAGGTGCCGCTGGAGCTGCATCCGGACCGCACCTTGGAAGAGCAACTGCTGCTCATCGGCGCCGAGGACCTGCGGGAGCGGGCTCTGGCCGCGTTGGAAGACTTGCGCCGGGGTCGCGATGCGGTGGCTTTGGCCGCCGGGAATTCGCGGGTGCTGGAAGCGGCGCTGCGCGAGCTGGAGGAGACCTTCACCCGGCACACCGGGCTGGCGCCGCGGCATCATCAAGGGCAGACCTACGCGGCGCGCGGCCTGGTCTACGAGGATTGCCGGCGCTCGCTGGAGGCACGGTTCGGCCCGGAGCTCCTGGAGCGTCTGGGGCCGCCGCTGACCCTCCTGTTGCAAGGCGCACGCTGGCTCGCCGGGGAGCTGACGCAGCGGATCGAGGAGCGGCTGCGCGCGATCCATGCGGATCTGCGGCGGCGGATCGGCAGCGATACCGTCGACTGCCACATCTTCTATGCCCAGGCGCTGGCGTCGCTGTTCCTCAAGCGGGAACGGGACGCCTGTTTAGCCGCTGCCGAAGAGGCCTATCAGGAGCGCTGGGCGCGGGTGCTGGGGCAGACCGGCGAGGCGTCGCCGGAGCGCTTCCTGCGCTTCACCGCGGCGGAGCTGGAAGGGCGGTGCGCCGAGGCGTTCGGGAACCCCGGGCCGACCTGGAGCCTCGCTCGCTACTTCAGCCCGGACGTGTTGATCTCCGCGGCGGGCGAGGAGGCTCTGCAGCGGGGCGAGTACGAGCTCGTCCTGGGCGAGGTCCACGCCAGCAATACGCTACTCTGGTCGTGCTTCATCGCGCAGCATCCGGATCCCGCGCGGGTCCTCGCGGCGCTGCGCCGGGACGCGGACGGCGGCACGTACGTCTTCCCCCAGCTCCTCAAGCACAGTGTCCCGCAGCGGATGAACATCGGGGTCTCGATGCCGGAGCTCCTGTGGTTCCACTTCGCCGACGATCCGCCGGCGCGCGGGGCTTCAGCAGTCCTGCCGGCCGGCGCCCTGGTCATCGAAGAGAGGGACGGGCGCCTGTGGGCGTGCACCCGCGACGGCCTCCTTTCCTTCCCCGCGGTGGATCTGTTCAGCTCCCAGCTCACCCAGGAGTGCAATGCGGCGATCGGCGACCTGCTGCCGCCGGTGGCGCACCGGCCGCGGATCTCGGTCGACGGCGTGGTCATCGCCCGCGAGCGATGGCGTGTGGAGGCCTCCGGGCTGGAAGCCGCCGCCGTCCAGGACCCGGTGGAGCGCTTCCGGCAGATGCGCAGCTGGGCCGAGGGCGTTGGGATGCCGCGCTTCTGCTTCTACCGCACAACGGGCGAGCGGAAGCCCTGCTATGTGGATCTGGAGAGCCCGATCTACGTCGATGTCTTTGCACGGCTGGTGCGCGCGGCGGGGGAGGGAGGAGCCGTGACCCTCACCGAGATGATGCCGCGACTGGATCAGATCTGGCTCGCGGACTCAGCCGGTCATCACTACACCTGCGAGCTGCGCATGGTCGCGCTCGACGCCGACGCTCCGCAGGGAGCGGACGACCCTAGCCACGGAGAGCACACGAGATGAAATTCCTACACGACATGCGTGCGAGCCTGCGGCTGCTGGCCCGGAGCCCGGTGACGTCGGGCCTGGCGCTGCTGACGTTGGCACTCGGCATCGGCGCCAGCACGGCGATCTTCAGCGTGACTCGCGGGGTCCTGCTGAAGCCGCTGCCTTATCCCGACCCGGACCGTCTGGCCATGATCTGGGAGAGCAAGCCCGAGGCGGAGCTGCCGCAGGAGCCTGTAGCGGCTTCCGATTACAAGGACTGGCGCGACGGCAGTCAGGCCTTCGAGCATCTCGTGGCCATTCGGGAGAGCCGCTTCAACATGACCGGCGGTGAGGAGCCCGCGATCGTCGCGGGCTCGCTCGCCTCGGGCGAGTTCTTTCAGATGTTGGGGATCAAGCCGTTGCTGGGAAGGACCTTCGGCCCGGACGACGACCGGCCGGGAGTCGGAGGCGTCGCCGTCCTCGGCTACGACCTCTGGCACAGCCGGTTCGGCGGCGACACCGGGGTGCTCGGACGCCGCGTCACCCTCGACGGCACGACCTACACGATCATCGGGGTGATGCCGGCCGGCTTCGAGCTGCCGCGGGAGAGCCAGGTCTGGGTGCCGCTCGCCCTCGACTTCGCCTCCGCGCCGCGGGGCGCTCACGAGCTCATGGTGATGGGGCGCCTGAGGAGGGGTGCGACCCTCGACCAGGCCCGGGCGGAGCTCTCCGGAGTCGCCAGCCGCCTGGCCCTGGAGTACCCGGGGACCAACCAGGGTTGGGGAGTGCGGGTCGCCTCGCTCCAGGACAGCATCGTGGCCAACATCCGGCCCGCGCTGGTCGTCCTGCTGGTGGCGGTGGGCTTCGTGCTGCTGATCGCCTGCGCGAATGTGGCCAACCTCCTGCTGAGCCGCGTGGTGGAGAGGGAGCGGGAGCTCGCCGTCCGTACCGCCCTTGGAGCGGGCAAGGGCGACCTCATGCGCCAGATGATCGCCGAGAGCATGACGTTGTTCCTGCTCGGCGGCATCGGTGGTCTGCTGGTCGCCTTCTGGGGGACGCGCCTGCTGATCGGCCTGAACCCGGATGCGATCCCCCGCGCGCAGGAGATCACCCTCGATCCGTTGGTTCTCGCCTTCACGCTGGCCGTGTCGCTCGTCACCGGCCTGGTCGTCGGACTGGTTCCGGCGCTCAACACCCTGGGCGGAGGCCGCCTCTATCAGACCCTCCGCGAGGGGGGCCGCAGCCTGGCGGGCGGCATGCGCGGGCGGTCGCTGCGCAACCTCCTGGTGAGCGCCGAGGTGGCGGTCGCTCTGATCCTGCTGATCGGGGCCGCGCTGCTGATTCAGAGCTTCTCGCGCCTGCGCTCGGTCGACCCCGGGTTCTCTCCGCAGGGCGTGCTGACCGCGCAGCTTTCGCTGCCTCCGGCCAAGTACGAGGAACCCACCCGGCAGACGGCCTTCTATCAGGAGATGCTCGGGCGCGTGAGCGCGCTGCCGGGGATCGAGCGGGCGGCTTCCGTGTTCCCCATGCCGTTCGATCCCAACCAGATGCTCCTCATCTTCCGGGTCGAAGGGCGCCCGATTCCCGCTCCGGACGAGCGGGTCGCCGCCAACGTGAAGGTGGTGAGCCCGGATTATTTCTCCACGCTCGGCATCCCGGTCCTCGAAGGCCGGGCGTTCACTCCCCAGGACAATGAGCAGGGGCAGCGGGTGGTGATCATCAACCGCAAGCTGGCGCAGCAGATCTGGCCGGGGGAGATGGCTCTGGGCAAGCGGATCACCTTCGACGGTCCGGCGCCCGACGCCCGCTTTCTGACCGTGGTCGGGATCGTCGGCGAGACCCGCAGCAGCGCGCTCGACCAGGAGCCGGTGATGGAGGCGTACTGGCCCCTCTACCAGGTCCCGATCGGCATCGCGAGGGTCGTCGTGAAGAGCGCGGGAGACCCCGCCCGCCAGGTACGCCCGGTCCAATCGGCGATCCACGCCGTGGACAGGGACGTGCCGGTCGACAAGGTGCGGACGCTCGAGGACGTCGTCAACGACTCCCTGGCGCAGAGCCGCTTCAAGTCGGCGCTGCTCGGCCTGTTCGCGTCCCTCGCCCTGGTGCTCGCCGCGGTGGGCATCTACGGCGTCATCAGCTATTCGGTCGTCCGGCGCACCCATGAGATCGGCGTACGGATGGCTCTCGGCGCCGATCGCCAGCGCGTGCTCTGGCTGATGGTGGTGTCGGGAATGAAGCTGGTCGCGTCCGGCCTGGTGGTCGGGTTGGTGGTCGCGTATTTCGGCACGCGGCTGCTCTCCGACCAAGTCTACGGAGTGACCACCGGTGATCCGTTGACCTATGTGGCGATGCCGTTGATCCTGGCCTTGGTCGCGTTTCTCGCCAACTACCTGCCCGCCCGGCGGGCCACCCGAGTGGAGCCCTTGGAAGCCTTGCGCTCCGAGTAGGACAGAAACCCAGGAAAGGAGAGCGAAGATGTCGGAGCTTAGCGCGGCCGCGCCGCCGTGGTTGGAGATGGTGTCGCCGGACGGTACCGTGGAGTCCCTTTGCGACGTCCTGGCTTGGCGCGCCCGCAAGACGCCGGGACAGCGGGCCTTCACCTTCCTTCAGGACGGTGAGGCGGAGGCGGGCCATCTGACGTTCGGCGCTCTCGACCGGCGGGCCCGGACCATCGCGGCCACGCTTCGCCGGCTCTGCGCCCCGGGCGACCGCGCCCTCCTGCTGTTCGCGCCCGGTCTCGACTTCATCGAGGCTTTCTTCGGCTGTCTCTACGCCGGAGCGGTGGCGGTTCCCGCCTATCCGCCGCGGCCGCACCGTGACCAGCCGCGGCTGCGGGCGATCGCCGGCGACTGCGCGCCGGCCCTCGTGCTGACCAGCCGCGACCTGCTGTCCGGCTTGGAGCGCACGCTGTCGCAGGTGTCCGAGCTCGCCGGCGTGCCGCTGGTGGCCGTGGACGAGCTTCCGGAC
>DASPXX010000245.1:0-8836 GCA_035637095.1 Thermoanaerobaculia bacterium | reverse complement strand
CCCCCTCTCCCATCGCCCCCCCACCAACCGGGAGAGGGGGGAACCCCCGCGCCCCTCGTCCAGGCCCATCAGATCTCCAAGTCCTTCCCCGTCCGCCGCGGGATCTTCGGCCGGCGGCTCGGCGCGGTGCGCGCGGTGGACCGGGTCGACCTGGAGGTCCGGCGCGGCGAGTGCCTGGCGCTGGTGGGGGAGTCGGGAAGCGGCAAGACGACCCTGGGACGCTGCCTGATCCGGCTGATCGAGCCGACCTCGGGGCGGGTGCTGTTCGACGGCGAGGACCTCCTGGCCCTCGGCCCCCGCGAGCTGCGGGCGCGGCGGCGCCGGTTCCAGATGGTCTTCCAAGACCCCTGGGGCTCCCTCGATCCGCGGCAGCGGGTCGGCGCGATCGTGGCGGAGCCGCTGGAGGTCCATCAGCGGCTGGACCGGCCGGCAGAGGACCGCCGGGTGGCCGAGCTGTTCACCGCGGTGGGGCTCGGTCCGGAGCTCGCGGAGCGCTGGCCCCACCAGCTCTCCGGCGGGCAGCGGCAGCGGGTCGGCATCGCCCGCGCCCTCGCCGCCGGGCCTGAGCTGCTCGTGGCGGACGAGCCGGTCTCAGCCCTCGACGTCAGCATCCGGAGCCAGATCCTGGACCTGCTCGCCGAATTGCGCGAGCGGCTCGGCCTCTCGCTCCTCTTCGTCAGCCACGACCTCGGGGCCGTGGCGCGGCTGGCCGACCAGGTCGCGGTCCTCTATCTCGGCCGGGTCGTCGAGCTGGCGCCGGCGGCGGACCTCTTCCGCCGGCCGCTGCATCCGTATAGCGTCAGCCTGCTCTCGGCCGAGCCGATGGCAGACCCGGACCACCGCCGCGACCGGATCGTGCTGCCCGGGGAGCCTCCGAGCCCGCTGGCTCCCCCCTCCGGCTGCCCGTTCCACCCGCGCTGCCCCGTAGCCCGCGCGCGTTGTGCTGCGGACATCCCGCCGCTGGCTGCTGTGGAAGGAGAGGAGCCGAACCGTACGGCCGCTTGCTTCTATCCGGGTGAGCTGAGATATGCAAAGAATGTAAACCCCGAGGAGGGAGCGTAAACCTTTGCGGGGAACGCGCGTACAGTGTCCAGAGATGGTTGAGGACGCCGCGCGATTTCGCATCTGTTTGAAGACGTCACATCAACCGATTCAGGTGAGAGGCCATTCGATGAAAAGAGAGCACTTCCGATTCCCTGCCCCGCTGACCTGGGGCCTTGCTCTGCTCGTCCTGTCGGGCCCGTTGGCCGCGCAGGTCCAGGTGAACACCCAGGCGGCCATTCCGGCGGGCGAGGTCCCGCTCCAGGTGAAGGACGGGGGCGTCGATCTGAGCCTGAACGACGCCGTGGAGATCGCGCTGCGCCGCAACCTCGGCCTGGTGATCGAGCGCTACACGCGCAACCAGGCGCGCCTCGGTGTCGAGCAGGCGCTGGGGATCTACGACCTGCTCAGCTCCGTCGACCTGCAGGCGAGCGACATCCAGACGCCCGGTGCGACGCGCATCCAGGCTGCCTCGTCGAAGTCGCAGCAGCTCACGTTCGGCTTGAACCAGCTGGTTCCGATCGGCGGCACGGTCGGCGTCGGCTGGCAAAACAGCCGGTCGGACAGCGATCTCAACGGCTCGGTCAACCCGCTCTACCGGTCGAGCCTGAGCTTCACCCTCACGCAGCCCCTGTTGCGGGACTTCGGACGGCTGCCCACCGAGCGGCAGCTCCTCATCGCCCAGAACCAGAGCTTCTCCAGCAGCCAGGAGTTCTCGCGGCAGGTCATCACGACCCTCCAGCAGGTGATCAACGCATACTGGGATCTCGTCAAGGCGCGCGAACAGCTCAAAGTGGCCAAGGAGAGCCTGGCCTTGGCCCAGCAGCTCCACGAGCGCAACCGCATCCAGGTGGAGGTGGGAACGCTTGCACCGCTCGAGCTGGTGCAGAGCGAGGCGAACATCGCCACCAACGAGGAGCAGATCATCAGCGCCCAGACCGTCCAGGGGAACGCCGAGGACGAGCTGCGCCGCCTGCTCAACCTGCCCCAGGGTCCGCTCTGGCAGGCCGAGCTCCGGCCGTCCACCAGCCCCGAGGTCGAGGCGCCGCCGGCTCCGGACGTCGAGGCCGCGATCCATACCGCCCTCGAAACCCGGCCGGAGGTCAAGGCGCAGCAGCTCGCAGTGGAGCAGGCGCGGATCAACTCCGCCTTCTTCCGCAACCAGAAGCTGCCGAGCCTCGACCTGAACGTCACCTACAGCTTGAACGGCGCCAGCGCCGTCATCACCGGCGTCGATCCGGACACCGGCGAGCCCGTCGTCGGCGCGGGCAGCTTCAACGACGCCCTTCACCAGGTCACCGGGATCGACTTCAAGGGCTGGTTCCTCCAACTCACGCTGGGCTATCCGCTGCAGAACCGCGGCGCCCGCGCCGCCAGCGCCATCGCCGACCTCACCCTGGAGAGCGCGCAGGCCACGCTCGCCCAGACCGAGCAGCAGGTCACCACCGAGGTGCGCCAGGCGGCCCGCCAGGTGGAGAGCGCGGCCAAGCAGATCGAAGCCGCCCGCGCCTCCGTCCACTTCGAGGAGCGCAGCCTCGACGCCGAGAAGAAGCGCTACGAGAACGGCATGTCCTCCAGCTTCGAGATCACGCGCATCCAGCAGGACCTGACCGGCGCCAAGAGCCGCCAGGTGACCGCGATCATCGCCTACCGCACGGCGCTGACCACGCTGCAGCAGGTCACCGGACAGCTCCTGTCGACCTACAACGTCGCCATCGACGACCCCGAGGCGCCGGTCGACCGCTTCGAGTTCAGCTTCTTCGGCGGCCACAAGTAGGGGACGAAAGGGGCTCTCCATGCACGAGTCGGGCTTCGGCCGGGTGATCGGTGTGCTGGTTTCCCCGGACAAGACGTTCCAGTCGATCGCGCAGCGGCCCTCCTGGGTCGTTCCGCTGCTCCTGCTGACGCTGTTGACCGCCGCGGTCGGATGGTTCGCGGGCCACCGGATCGACTACGAGCAGACCATCCGTCACGAGATGGCCGAACGTGGCGAGAAGGTGTCGGAGGCGCAGATCCAGCAGGCGGTGAATCTGACCACCCGGTTCGGCTGGCTCTTCGCCCTCCTCCCGGCGGTCTTCGCGCCGGTCGTCTACCTCCTGATCGCCTTGGCCTTCCTGGTCGCCCTCCGCCTGTCGGGCTCGGAGCTGGGCTATGGCCAGAGCTTCTCGGTGACGCTTCACGCCATGGTACCCTGGGCGATCCAGGCGCTGCTCAGCCTGCCGCTGATCCTGCGCCTGGACACGATCGATCCCGAGGTCATGAAGCGCGGCGGCGTCCTGATGTCGAACCTGGCCGCGCTGGCGCCCGAGGGCTCCGGGAAAGTCCTGCTCGCCCTCCTGGCGAGCTTCGACCTGTTCACCGTCTGGGCGCTCATCCTCCTGGTCCTCGGCTATCGCCGGGTGGCGCGGGTCTCCACCACGACGGCCACGGCCGTCACCCTGACTCTCTGGCTGCTCTACCTGGCCGGCAAGCTGGGCATCGCGGCCGTTTTCGGCTGATCTATGAAGAAATTCATCATCGCGGGCCTGGTTGTCGCGGCCCTGGCCGTGATCGTCGTGCTGAGCCTCCGGGGGACGCACCGGCAGAAGGGGACCAAGGTCCACGTCGAAGCGGCGCGCCAGCAGCCGCTCGGCCAGGTGGTCAAGGCGAGCGGCGAGATCGATCCGCGCGTCAAGGTCAACATCTCCGCCCACGTCATCGGCAAGATCGAGAAGCTCTATGTCAAGGAAGGGGACCGCATCGACAAGGGGCAGCCGTTCCTCCAGCTCGAGCAGTACGCCTTCATTGCCGAGCGCGACCGCTGGGAAGCCCAGCTGCGCCGGGCCAGGACCGAGGTGCAGCAGTCCGAGGTCTCGCTCGCCGACTCGCGGCTCAAGCTCGATCGCGCCAAACGGCTGCAGACCGAGGGGATCACCACCCGCGAGCAGCTGGAGGCGGCGCAGCTCGCCGAGACCTCCGCCCAGCTGCACCTCCAGGATTCCCACGAAGCCCTCGAACAGGCGGAGACCAACCTCGTCAAGGCCCGCGACGACCTCGGCAAGACCACCATCTACGCCCCGCTCTCCGGCCGCGTCGTCGCGCTCAACGCCGAAGAGGGGGAGGTGGTCGTCTCGGGCACCATGAACAACCCGGCCTCGGTGATTGGCACCATCGCCGACCTCTCCGAGATCCTGGCCAAGGTGGATGTCGATGAGACCGAGATCGTCGAGGTGCGGCCGGGGCAGCCGGCCACGGTCCGGGTCGACGCCCTGCGGAATCGCGTCTACCACGGCCACGTCGTGGAGATCGGAAGCTCCGGCTTCAGCAAGCCGGCGCAACCCGACGTCACCTTCTTCCACGTCGAGATCCTGCTCGACGATCCGACGGACGACCTGCGGCCGGGGATGTCGCTGCGTGCGGAGATCCAGACGCGTCCGCCGGCGAGCACGCTGGTCGTGCCGGTCCAGGCCGTGGTCCAGCGCGAGCCGCCGGACAAGGGCAAAGCGGCCGAGGCGCAGCAGGACGGGGAGGACGACGAGATCAGCGTCGTCTTCGTGGTCGACAAGGGCAAGGTCCTGCAGCGGCCGGTGCGCACCGGGATCTCGGACGAGACCCGCGTCGAGATCCTCGAGGGCTTGAAGGCCGGCGAGAAGGTGGTCACCGGGCCCTATCGAGCGCTGCGCGATCTCGCCGACGGAGACGCCGTCCAGATCACCACGCCGGAAGAGGAGAAGAAGACCAAGAAGGACGGGGAGAAGGCGGGGGCGTCCGTCGAGGTGGACTAGGGAGAGACACCGGATGGCTTTGATCGAGCTGCGCGACATCCGCAAGACCTACATCATGGGCAGCGAGGAGGTCCACGCGCTCAACGGGGTCAGCCTCGGCATCGAGCGGGGCGAATACGTGGCGATCATGGGCTCGTCGGGGAGCGGCAAATCGACCTTGATGAACCTGCTGGGCTGTCTCGACACCCCCACCTCGGGCTCCTACAAGCTCAACGGCACGCCCGTCGAGGACCTGAACGACACGGAGCTCGCGGCGATCCGCAACAAGGAGATCGGCTTCGTTTTCCAGACCTTCAACCTGCTCGCCCGCACCGATGCCCTGCACAACGTCGAGCTGCCGCTCATCTACGCCGGCGTGTCGCGCGGCACGCGGCGGGAGCGCGCCCGCCGCGCCCTCGACCGGGTGGGGCTCGGCGATCGCATGCACCACAAGCCCAACGAGCTGTCGGGCGGCCAGCGCCAGCGCGTGGCGGTCGCCCGCGCCCTGGTCAACGATCCGTCGATCCTCCTCGCCGACGAGCCGACCGGCAACCTCGACTCGGCGACCTCGACCGAGATCATGGCGCTCTTCGACGAGCTGCACACCCAGGGCAACACCGTGGTGCTGGTGACCCATGAGGCCGACATCGCGGCGCACGCCTGGCGGCAGGTGCAGCTGCGCGACGGCCAGGTCCTCTCCGACCATCTGACCGAACGGGCGGCCGCCGGAGCCCGCTGACCTCTCGCGAGAGCACGCCGTTGATCTTCGTCGAAAACTTCCGGATCGCCTTCTCGGCGCTGCGCTCCAACCTGATGCGCTCGATCCTCACCACCCTGGGGATCATCATCGGCGTCGGGGCGGTGATCGCCGTGGTCTCGATCGTTCAGGGCCTCCAGTACATGTTCAACCAGCAGTTCCAGGGCGTGGGGGCCAACTTCGTCATGGTCCTGCCCGACGCGGGGCGCAACAACAACACGTCGGCCCGCCAGGTCCGGCTGACCTGGGACGACGGCAAGGCGATCCGCGACGACGTGCCGGGGATCCGCCAGATCACTCCGGTGCTGACCGGCGCCGCCGAGGTCAAATACCGCGACCGCCATCACCGTCCGGACGTCATCTTCGGGGTCAACAGCGACTATCCGGATGTCGCCAACCACGCCGTCGACCGCGGGCGGTTCATCTCGCAGATCGACCTGGAGCACCGGCGCAAGGTCGCGGTCGTCGGTCAGGAGGTGGCAGACGAGCTCAAGCTCGGCGACAACCCGATCGGCAAGGAGATCTACGTCGGCGCCATGCCGGCGATGGTGATCGGCGTGATGGAGGAGCGCGGACAGTCGCTGGGGCAGAACCGGGACAACCTGGTGTTCGTCCCCTTCGACGCCGCCCTGTCGCTGTTCGGCCGCAACGCCGGCGACCGGGTGAGTCTCTACATCAAGACCTCGGGTCCCGAGGTGGTCGACGAGGCCAAGGACGGCATCCAGCGGGTCCTGCGCCAGCGCCACCACATCGGCAAGGAGGACCCCGACGACTTCCGGGTGATCAAGCAAGACGAGATCCTGCGGATCACCAACACCTTCCTGAACAGCGTCACGGCCGTGGTCGGCGGGGTGGTGGGAATCGCGCTCCTCGTGGGCGGCATCGGGATCATGAACATCATGCTGGTCTCGGTGACCGAGCGGACGCGTGAGATCGGGGTGCGCAAGGCCGTGGGTGCGCGCCGGCAGGACATCCTGATCCAGTTCCTGATCGAGGCGGTGACCCTGTCGCTCCTCGGAGGCGCGATCGGCCTGCTGGTCGGTTGGGGTCTGGGAGCCGCGGTGGCGAGCGCTCTGCCCGGCGACTTCCCGCCGGCCCGGGTCCCGCTGTGGGCCGCCGGCCTGGCCTTTGGCTTCTCGGCACTGGTCGGGGTCTTCTTCGGGATCTATCCGGCCGGCAAGGCCTCGCGGCTCGATCCGATCGACGCTCTGCGGTATGAGTAGTCCCTTCTGGTGCCGGAGGTGGGAGTCGAACCCACACGCCCGCAGGGGGCGGGGGATTTTGAGTCCCCTGCGTCTGCCATTCCGCCACTCCGGCGTTGAGAGGCGAGGGCGAATATCCTAGGACTGCTCTCGAAGAGAGTCAACTATTTTCCGAAAACCGACTCCTTCCCCGGGTTTTTCCCGACTCTTCCTGCTCTGGGGGGTTGACGAGGAGCCACCCCCCGGTGTATAAAAGGGGCCTAAGCGAAAGTCCCTCAGTGACTTACCGCCTTAGCTCCATTCATCCGAATCACATCTCAAGGGGGTCGACGTGACATTCAGAGTCGGTCAAAAAGTGGTTTACCCCAACCACGGCGTCGGTCTGGTGGAGAAGATCGAACCCGGGAGGATCGACGGGGTGGAGCAGCTCTACTTCCATCTGAAGCTGCTCGGCAACAACTCGCGCGTGATGGTGCCCAAGGCCAACCTCGAGCTGGTCGGGTTGCGCCCGCTGTGCCACAACAAGGAGGTTCGCGCCCTGTTCGACATCCTCGAAGACGGTAACATCGACACCTACAAGGACTGGAAAGGCCGCTACAAGCAGAACCTGGACAAGATGAAGACCGGGCGTCTGACCGACGTCGCGGAGGTGCTCAAGAACCTCCGCCTCGTCAGCCAGCGCAAGAGCCTCTCGTTCCGGGAGAAGAAGATGTACGAGCGCGCCAAGTACTTCATCGTGAGCGAGGTGGCGCACGTCCGTTCGATCCCGGAGCGGGAGGCGGAGGAGCAGGTCGAAGCGGCGCTGACGTCCAGCCTGGCCAAGCGGCAGCGCACCGGCACCAGCGCCAGAGCTGCCTGCTGAGAGCTGCCACGCGGGGTACCAGGGAAGGGCCGCCCTTTGGGGCGGCCTTTTCCATCGTCAGGACAAAGCGGGGCCGCTGCTACAATCCGCTGCATGATTCGACCGGCCCTCCTCCTCGCCATCGCCGTGCTCTCTCCGGTCTCGGCCCTCTGGTCCCAGCAGGCGGCGCCACCTGCCACCACGGCTTCCACCCAGCTCCAGACCGATCTCCAGCTCGAGCGCAAGCTCCTCGCTCTCGACCTCGTCAGCTATCGCGAGGCCCGCGGCAAGGAGCAGGTGGCCCGGGACAGCGTCGCCGCGGCCATGCAGCGGCTCGACCAGGCCCTGGGAGGCGACTCGCTCGCCCTCGCCACCCTGGAGTCGCTGTTCAGTGAGCTGTCGGCGGCGCGGGCGACCGCGGCTGCCGCCGCCGAGCAGATGGACTGGCAGGTGCGGACGCTCCAGGAGAGGATGCGCCGGATCAGCTTCCTCGAAGGGGAGGTCGGAGGGAGGGGGATGCGGGAGGCCGGCGTCGCCGGCCGCTGGCAGGTGCAGATCTCGCCGACGAACCAGACCGGGCTCTTCGTCCTCCAGCTCAGCGGGACGGCGATCTCGGGCACCTATGCGATCCAGGGAGGGAGCTCGGGGTCGCTGCGCGGCGACGTCGTCGGCAACCGCCTGCAGCTCCAGCTCCTCGACGCGGCCGGCGAGCTCGCCAGCACCTACACTGGAGCGTATGATCCGGCATCGCAACGCATGGGCGGCACCTGGCTGGCCACCGAGCTGGCCGCCGGCCAGCCGGCCCAGGGCGCCTGGAGCGCCACGCGCGCCGCCACCGGAATAGAGAGGCAACCGTGAACAAGGACAACCTGATTTCGGCCGTCTTCGGCATCCTCCTCGGCTTCATTGCGGGCTACCTGATGCACGAGGTCATGGCCTCCCGCCAGCCCCCGCGATTCGCCGGAAACGCCGCGGGGGCCCAGAGCCCGATGGCCGGCCCCGCCGGCATGCCGGACACGCCGCCGGCGCCACAGCAGCAGCAGCAGCAGGAAATCGCCGCGGCTCAGGAGCGGCAGGAGATCCAGCAGCTGGAGCAGTTCCTTCAGGAGCATCCGAACGACGCGCAGGCTGTCCGGCGGCTGGGAGACCTGAACTTCGACCTGGAGCAATGGGGACAGGCGCGGGACCTCTACAGCCGCTTCCTCCAGCTGCAGCCGGGCAACGTCGACGTGACCTCCGACCTGGGAGTGGT
>DASPXX010000244.1:0-38971 GCA_035637095.1 Thermoanaerobaculia bacterium | reverse complement strand
CGCCCCCGAGGTGATCGAGGGGCACGAGATCGACGCGCGGGCCGACCTCTACTCCTTCGGGGTGGTGCTCTACGAGCTGCTGACCGGCCACCGGCCGTTCGAGCAGGACACACCGCACGAGCTGCTGCTCGCCCACCTGCGCAAGCCGCCGCGGCCGTTCTCCGAGACCGATCCGGAAAGCCGGCTGCCGCCTCCGCTGCGCCAGGCGATCCTGGCCTGCCTCGCCAAGAGCCCGGCCGAGCGGGTCGCCTCCGCCGAGGACCTGGCACGCCGCCTCGACGCCGTGGTGCCCGGTCTGCCGCCCTGGACCGACGCGGACTTAGACGTCCTGATGCCGCGCCCGCCGACCGGCGTCCATACCTCTGTCTCGGGACCCTCGACCTGGAAGGACGGCCGGTCTCCCACGGTCACGCCGCCGACGCCGCCCGAGCCGCTGACCGCCATGCGAAGCGGCTACACCACCCATGCGGGCGCGCCGCCGCCCCTCCCCGGGCCGCCGCCTGTCCAACCGGGAAGCCGCCGCAGCCGGGCCATCCTCACCCTGGCGCTGGCGGTCTTCGCACTCGCCGCGACCCTCGGCCTCTGGTACCTGACCTCCCCCCGAAACGAGCCCACCGCCAAACCGGGCGGTGCCGCCACGACTCCGGCCGCACCGTCGCCCGCGCCCCGCGCCACCGCCTCGCAGCCGCCATCCGTGGACCAGGGGCCGACCGGCGAGACGACCTCTTCGCCGCTCTCCAGCGAGCTCCAGCCCTCCGAGCCCGCCTTCGTGCCGGCCCGTCTCGCCGCTCCTCTTCTGCCGGTCTACCCCCGGAGAGCCCGGGGCGCCGGAGGCACGGTCCGCGCCACCGTGGACGCGCAGATCGACGAGACCGGCCAGGTGATCTCCGCCGAAGTGCCGTTCCTCTCCTCCACCACCTCGCCGGGCCGCGCCTACGTCCTCTTCAAAGAAGCCGCCCTGCGCGCCGTCCGCGAAGCCCGCTTCGAGCCGGCCCGCCGCAACGGGGTCCCCGTCCCGGACAAGGTGCGGATCGTGGTGGAGATGAGGCCATAACCCTCACCCCCGGCCCCTCTCCCGCAAGCGGGAGAGGGGTGTGGGTAACCCTGGGTAACCTTCTCCCCTCGCCCGCTTGCGGGAGAGGGGCTGGGGGTGAGGGCTCCTACGGCCAAAGCCATAAAATCGCCCCGCCTCCCGCGAGCATCAGACCGAACAGCAGAGCGATGCGGCCGAAGAGCCCCCGCGAGCCGAGCGCGGCGACGATGCCGGCCTTGAAAGCCAGGTTCGAGAGCCCGGCCAGGAGGATGGCCCGCCATCCCATCGATGGGTCGAGCCGGCCGCCGGCCACCAGGCGCGACGTGGACAGGGTGATCGCGTCCATGTCCGTGAGCCCGGAGAGGGTCGCGACCGTATAGAGGCCGGCGGTGCCGAAGCGGTCGCGGGCGAAGGCCACGGCGAGGAGGATGCCGGCATAGAGGGCGCCGAACACCAGGGCTGACTTGAGGTCGGCCGGGTTCTCCGGCTCCGGAGGCTCGGCGTTGCTGTCGCGGCCCAGGATCCAGGCGACCAGAGAGATGACCGCCGCGAGCCCGAGCATGGCCCCGATCGGCGGCCCTATATAAATAAGGTAGGAGGGGGCCACCGCGGCCACCTCGACCAGCACCCGTCCGAACACCACCGCCGAGGCGATCGTGATGACCAGAGCGGCCAGCCGGGCGCCCTCGGACGTTTCCCGGGTCCGCCGCGCATAGGCGACCGTCGTGGCCGTGCTGGAGATGAGCCCGCCCAGGAGTCCGGCCAGGGCGCTGCCGGCGTTGGCGCCGAACAGCTTGAACGCCACATACCCGGCCAGCGACAGGCTGACGATGAGCACCACCATCAACCAGACCTGGTAGGGATTGAGGACCTGGTAGGGTCCGAACGGCCGGTCGGGGAGGATCGGCAGGATGACCAGGGTGATGAGGACGAGCTGCATGATCGCCCGGAGATCCTGCTCGCCCATCCGGCCGACGAATCGATGGAGTGGTTCCTTGAGATGCAGGAGGACCGCCACCGCTCCGGCCAGCACCACCGAGACCGCCAGAGGCGCCATGACGACCAGAGCGCCGACGCAGTACATGACCACCGCGCTGAACTCCGTCGTCTGCCCCGGGTCCGCATCCCCCCGGCCGAGCCGCACCAGGTTCCCCGAAATGACCAGGGCCGCCGAGGCCAGGAGCCCCACCGCCACGACCCATCCGCCGAAGCTCCGCCCGAGGAGAGCCGCCAAGGCCCCGAGCACGGTGATCAGCGCAAACGTGCGAATCCCCCCGATCGCCGGATCGACCCGCTCGCGCTGAAGGCCGACCAGAAGCCCCAGGCCGAGGGCGACGAAGAGCTGGAGGAAGGGGTCGGGGATCACGGGGCGATTCTACCGTCTCTCCCCGTTCGTCACAACACGACTTGTCAAGTCTAGACTTGACGAAACATCGCCCAAAGCCTAGAGTGGCAGGGGTGATCAGGAGATGACCTCCTTCATTGGACGCCAGGAAGAGCTCAAGGTCCTGACGGACGCCTACGGCGGCGCGGGCAGCGCCTTCATTCCGATCTACGGCCGGCGGCGGGTCGGCAAGAGCGAGCTCATCCTCCAACTCCTCAAGGACCGCCCCGGAATCTACCTCCAGGGCAAGCAGGCGCCGGCCGGGCTGCAGATCCGCGAATTCCTGGAGGTCGCCGCGGTGGTTCTCGACGAGCCGCTCCTCGCCACCTACCCGACCGAGAGCTGGAGCGCCGCCCTCGACGCGGTCGTGTCGCGCTGGCGCTCCGACGAGAAGCTCGTCCTCGCGCTCGACGAGTTCCAGTGGAGCGTCGGGGCGAGCCCGGAGCTTCCCTCGGTCCTCCAGGAGAAGTGGGACCGGCAGTGGAAGCGCGCGGGCAACGTCCTCCTCATCCTCTGCGGCTCCTACATCGGCTTCATGGAACGGGAGGTCCTGGGCAAGAAGAGCCCGCTCTTCGGCCGGCGGACGGCCCAGATCCGGCTGCGCCCGTTCGGCTTTCGCGACGCCGCGCGGTTCCACCCGCGCTACGCGCGGCTCGACCAGGCCCGCGCCTACTTCCTCTGCGGCGGCGTCCCCCTCTACCTCCGCTTCTTCTCCGACGCCCGCTCGATCGAGAAGAACGTCGTCGAGCAGTTCCTGGACGAGTACGCGCCGCTCCACCGCGAGGGGGACTTCCTGTTGCGCGAGGAGCTGCGGGAGGTGGAGAGCTACTACGCCGTGCTCCTCGCGATCGCCTCGGGCCACACGACCAACCAGGCCATCGCGGAGCAGACGGGGGGCGACGCGCGGGGTTTGCACTACTACCTGCAGCAGCTGCTGGACCTGGGCTACCTGCGGCGGCGCTATCCGCTGACCGGCGAGAAGCCGGCGGCGCGGCACGTGCGCTACGAGCTGGCGGACCCGCTGCTGCGCTTCTGGTTCCGCTTCGTCTTCCCGCACATGAGCTACATCCGGCACATGGGGCCGGAGCAGGCTTTCAAGGACCTCATCCGGCCCCACCTGGACGCTTACTACGGCCAGTGCTTCGAGCGGCTCTGCCGGGAAGCGCTCCCCGAGCTCTACCGGCAGGAGGGCGTCCACGCCGCCTTCGAAGTCGGCGAGTACTGGTCGAAAGCGACCCAGATCGACATCGTCGGCCTGCGGGAGGACGACTGGACCGACCTCGGGGAGTGCAAGTGGGGGCCGGTGCGCTCGCCACAGGCCGTCCTGCGGGAGCTCGAAGACAAGGTTACCGCCTTCCCCAACCGACGGGGTGCCACCCTCGGCCGCAGGATCTTCACCCGCCAGCGTCCACCGGGGGCCGAGAAGCTGCCCGGAGTGCGCTGGCACGGGCTGGAGGAGATGTATGGGGAGTGAGGGGGGGTGAGGGGCGGGAAACCAGTTGGTCATGACATAACTTGTCAAGTCTGGACTTGGCGAAGGGGGTCGCAAAGGCTTGTGGGCCAAGGGTGGCTGTGAGTTACCTGCCGACCGCTCGCCGCCCGCCAAGGGTGCAGACATCCAAATCGCGCAGGATGGCTTGCACTCCACACCTTACACGCCTACCATGTAAAGGCGGATGATTCAGTCATTCGCCGATCAGACGACGGCCGATCTGTTCGTTGAGCGCCCGAGCCGCGCTGCCCGACGCATCCCGAAGAACCTCTGGCCCGTCGTACAGCGGAAGCTGAAGCTGCTCGACGTGGCGCAGCGCCTCTCGGACCTGGCCAGCCCACCGGGAAACCGGCTTGAGGGGCTCAAGGGAGATCAGCGTGGCCGCTACAGCATCCGCGTGAACGATCAGTACCGTTTGACCTTTCGCTGGGAAGGAAACCATGCCTACGAAGTCCGATGCGAGGATTATCACGCGTGACCCCTCCTGGTTGGGGCCGGCCATCCATCCCGGTGAGATGCTGCAGGAGGAGTTCCTCAAGCCCTTGGGCCTGACGCAAGCCGAGGCCGCTCGGCAACTCGGCATATCTCTCAATCGACTCAACGAGCTCGTGCTGGGCAAGCGGAGCGTCACGGCGGACACTGCCCTTCGCCTGGCCCGGCGCTTCAAGACGACGCCACAGCTCTGGCTGCACTTGCAGGCCGACTGGGACTTGCACGAAGCGCTGCGGAAGGGATCCGCGGCCTGACCCGGCTTCATTTCTTAGGCCAAGGCTCGTTCCGGCGCCACGCGAGTACCGCCTCCTCGAAGCCGTCATCGACCTCACCCGGCCAGCCTCCTATGAGCTCGTTGGGATCTTCGATCGGCCCGACGCCCTGGAGTGCCGCGATCTCTTCAAAGATCAGGCTGCGCTGGCCCCTTGTGGGAACTGCCTACCGTCGGCGGGGAGATCGGCCTTGTCGGGTTTCTCTTTCAAGAGGCCTCCTCTGTTCGGTTGGCACCATGCGCTCCCGCGTCCCGCTCTCTCCCCGCTCCTGACCTTATTTATATAGGAGCGGCTCCGCCGACACTCGCGTCGCCCGCGAGACCGCTTCCAGGAGTGACCGCCATGTCCTCGAGGTCTCCATGCCGCCTCCTTCCCCCCCTCCTCCTCGCTACAACCCTCGCCTTCGCTCCGGCTCTCGCCGCAGCCCTGCCGTCCGACTTCGGGCCATCCGTTCCCGCCGGCCACAGCGAAAGCTTCCTCTCCCTCCTGGGTGACTTCCTCTCCAGCCTCTGGGCTGCAGATTCGGCCGCCAATGGCACCTCCACCGAGCCTGACGCGGGTGGCGGCACGAACAACTCCGATACTGGGATGCTCATCGACCCGCACGGCTAGTCCTACACCCCCGGGTCGGCCCGTAGCACGGCCGACCCTCTTTTACGTCGAACCATGTCACGATTTCCCTCTCTGCGGCAACTATAGTATTGGAGCACGCCAGACGCCGAACAAAGACAGGGAGGGTCCATGGAGCATTCGCATCTCTCGATCGAGACCTTGGCAAAATGGTTGGCGGGCCGTTTGGAGCACGACGACGTTCTGCGGGAGGTGGTCCCGCATCTCCTGGCCAGTTGCCCCGTCTGCCGGCAGCGATCTGAGGACATCCGCCGCCTCCAGGAGGAGGTCGGCCACTGGGACGAGGAGGTCGCCGTCCTGGAAGGACCCGAGGCCGTCGATCTGCTCGCCCGACTCGAGGCGCAACCGTTCGAGGAGCAGGTCCGACTTGCCGGGGAAGACGAGAGCTTCCAGACCTGGGGGCTCTGCCAGCTCCTCCTGCGGAAGAGCCTCGAAGCGGTATTCGATGCCCCCGCCAAGGCGCTCGACCGGGCGGACCTGGCGGTCCGGATCTCTCATCACCTCGGGAGGGCCTACCATCCCGAATGGGTCCTCGACCTCCGGGCGCGGTCCCTCGCATATCTCGGCAACGCCCGTCGCGTGCTCGGAGAGCTGCGCAGCTCCGAGTCGGCCTTCCGCAGAGCCGAGGCCTGCCTCGGGCGCAGCCAGACAGGAAACCCCAAGATCGAGGCAGAGATCCTGGACCTGAAGAGCTCGCTTCGACTCGACCAGCTCCGTTTCCCGGAAGCGCAGGACCTATCGGATCGGGCTCTCCAGCTTTATCGGAAGGTGAACGACTCCCATGGGATCGGAATCTCCCTGATCAAGCGCGCCAAGACGTTTCGGGAGATGCAGAAGATAGAGCAGGCCATCCAACTCCTCGAAGAAGGTACCACCGAGATCGATCGCTTCAAGGAGCCACGCCTCTTCGCCTACCTGCGATTCAATCTCCTGGGTTGCCTGGCTCTCGCGAGCCGCAACCAGGAGGCTCTCGACATGCTCCCGGAAGTGCGCGCCTTGTTGCGGGCACACGCCCTGCCGGTGGACCTGGTCCGGCTCCGCTGGGCCGAAGGGAGCATCGCCTTTGGCCTCGGCCAAATCGAGGAGGCGGAGGTGGCGTTCCGCGAGGTCCAGCGTGCATTCCTGGACCGCGGAATGGACTACAACGCCGCCCTCGTCTCGCTCGACTTGGCCGTCCTCCTCTCTCAGGAGGGACGGACCGCGGAGCTGAAGCGGCTCGCTATTGAGCTGATGGCCGCGTTCGAGGCACGAGAGATCTACCGGGAGGCGGCAGCTGCGCTCCTGCTCTTCCAGCGGGCTTGCGAGGAGGAGCAGATGACGGCAGAGCTGGCGAGGCAGATCGCTGGGATGTTGCGGGAACGGCGGCGGGAGTGATGAGAGCTTGGATTGGGCTCGAAGAGCCTCTGATGTCGGAGGTGGACCGGGCGACCAAAGCGCTTGGGATCACACGCTCTGCCTTCACGCGCGATGCACTCCATGCCGCGCTCGCCCGTCAAATCTTGAACGGCTTCTCCGCTCGGCCGGCAAACAGAGCCCCATCTGTACTCAGGGGTCGAAGAATAGGGGACTGATCGTTCGGAATCTTCCGAAGAATCGCTTCGCAGAACCGATGATAGTTCCCTTCAAATTTGCCGTTGTCCCAAACCTCCTTCAGAGTCTGAGTGAAGACGCCGTTATCGGAGCCGTCCTCCGCAAGCTGGAGCTCCCCGCAGGCGGAAAGATGAAGGACACTCGCACTGAGTCCCACCTGCCGCCCCTCCGCGAATTTGCTCTGGATCGCTTCGTAAAACCTGCCCTGACTCTGGAGGAGGTTTGCCGCAACGTCGGCCGGTAACGCCCGAAACAGGATCTTTTCCACCTCCGCTGAAACGTCTGCGCCCATCGGTGCCAGCGCCGTACTCTCTGTGTTTCCACTGAAGCAACAATCAGCAATGACCAAGACCCTTACTCCCTCGCGAAAACCAGCCAAAAGGCCGTAAAGCTCATCGTCAATCAATTGTTGATCATAGAGGCACCACGTCTCATCCTGTCCATTCAATTCGTCGCCGTTAGTGTCATCGACAAGGCCTCCATGGCCAGAGTATGTGAGAAGGAAGAAGTCTCCGTTCTCCAAGGTCTGCGCCGCCTTCTCGACAAAACCCACGACTGCCGGCCGGGTCGCATGGTTGTCGATGAGCAAGCTGGCGATGAATCCTTGCGACTTGGCAATCGCGAGCATATCCTCCGCGTCGTGAACACACCCTTTCAAATCCTCGCTTAGCCCCTCATAGACTTTCCGGTCGACCTTGTTGACACCAAGGTGAAGTGAAACTCCCTTTGCCATAGCGCTCTCCTGCGGCCCTCATCAGCCGCCAAAATCCACGGGGTTGAATGTAGATCGAGCACACTTCGCGGCTCCGTTCCCTTTTCCTGGCTTGGGAGTTGGAATCGGCAGATGGACTCCTCTCGTCAGGCGATTCCGGTTCTGGCTGAGCTCGTAGAACCAGCGAAAGTCGTCGTCCGGGACAAGATCGTCCTCAAAGTGCACTCGCTGTGGCATGCACCCGTCACAGTAATTGCCAATGTTTACCTCGACTTGCTCACGATCCTGAGGGCGCAGCGATACCTCTATGGGGCCTCCCCCGTCCAGATCTCTCGCCCGAAGCGCAAATTCGTCGACCTCCCGAAAGTCCAGAGCGGTACGATTGGAGAGCTGCCTTCTCTGGAAGCTGGAGCCGGGGAACTCGAAGTTGAATTGCGCAATTCCCACAGTCGAGAGCTTGCCTTTGTCGAGCAGGACACGAGCCGATATGATTCCCCGAGATCCCAGGTCCTCGAAAACGAGTGGGTCGATGTCAGCGAGATCCGGGTTGATCATTCTCATGTCAGCTCCCCATGAGAAATCTCTAAAGTCGCTCAGAAATGGAGGATTGGGCTGTCGAGGTGCCTGAAAAACCTCGAATCGATTGGTCTCCGGCGACCGCTCTGGAATGACGATCTCGATCTGTTTCCGGTCGATTCTCCACGCGATATCCGTGTTGGCCGGCAGCGCCCCAACTCCCTCAATCTGATTGCCCTTCAAGAAGACCATTGGAAAGTGTGGCCTCATCAGATTCACCTCGTCTCGCGCTGTCTTCGGCTGTCGAGCGTCGACCATCACAACCATCATCTTGGTTGGGGGGTCTTTAAGGACACCCAGCTCACGGTTCGGTACATACGCACAGAGACCGGAAAAAACCACACGAACGTTGAAAGCCATCCCTCAATCCTCCTCACGCTGGGGCGGAACGAAGCCCGCCAGTTGAAATGCGGCCCAGTCCGGAGACGCGCTCCGCTCCCCGGCCCGTTCCTCGGCCAAGTACTGAAGTTGCGCCGCGCGTAAAGCGTTCGCTCCCTCCTCTCCACGAGCAATCCGGCGGTGGAATCCGGTCAGCACCCTTCGGGCGACACCGTCATCGACTTTCCATAGTGTTGCCAAGACCGCACGTGCTCCCCCGTCCAGGAAGGCTTGGGCGACTCCCGAGACACCCTCGCTGCGGCGACGGCTTCCAGGTGCCGTACTGCAGGCCGACAGGACTACCAGTTGGAGGTGTCTCAGGGAGAGACCCTGAAGGTCACGGGCTGAGAGTACTGGCAACTGGCTCCCCCCTGTCGAAGGTGCCAGAACCAACTGCGAGAGCTCCGGCCGTTTTGCATCTCTAAGTGCATGACCGGCGAAGTGCAGCACGTCAGCGCTAGGCAGCGCCTGGGTAAGATGCTCGCGGGTGGCCTCCACTCCGGTCATCACCTCGCTGAACGGATACAACCTGGCCACGTCGACTACCTCTTGTTCAGCCTGAGGAAGAGGCTTCAGCTCCGGAAACAGAGAGCGATCAACGGTCGGATTCCCGATGGCAAGTAGACGCCACTGCCTTCGGTCCCTCTGCCTCTCGCTACCGCGCTCCACAGTGTCTAGAAAAGCACTCACGCTCGGAGCTACCGATACGATCCTCTGCTTGAGCAGAGTGTCCCCCGAGTTACGCTCGACAAGCGCTGCAAAGGGAACCTGACTGAGGAATTTGTCCGGGATGATCACCAGCCGAGCATCTACCGGGAGGCGGTCCAAAACAGGGCGGATCAGGAAATCGAAAGCCTCTTCCGCACTGGGCCTGAAGCTGCTCGAGTTCCCATGTCTGATCTCCAAGAGAACCCGCTCCACCAATCTTTCGAGATCCCCCTCCGAAACCCTCCTCTGGACAAAAATCCAGTTTTCTCGCCACACGGCCCACAGAAGGAGATGATCCGCGAGAACTGTATACTCAATGAGCGCGTGGTCTGCCGGCAACAAGCTCCGGGCTCGATCGAGAGAGAGGGCTTGATTGTTGATACTGTTGGAGACAGACTTGCCCGTTTTAGCTCGATCTGCGCTGACAAATCCGAGGTCAGGCCTCTCCTGATGAAGGACCTGGAGGTTCACAAGCTCATCGAAGAGTGATTGCCACTGCTCGCGGAATGCCGTCGCCTGAAAATCTCTTAATCGATCGCCAGCCTGCTCCTGTAATTGTGTCGCCGTCAGCAGATCGTCCTCGGCAGCCGAGACATTCCCCAAGGCGAGATTCACACGCGCCCTGAGCAGATGGACGGACGCCGCATAGCTGAGCCTCCCAGTCTCAAGGTAATACGTGAGCGCAGGCGAGAGGAGAGAGAGGGAAGTAGTAGGACGTTCCGTCGAGAGGATCTCTGCCTCCGCGAAGGCCGCATCGGCACGAACCCGATCCTGCAAGCCGCCGGCTGGCACCTTGTCTAGGTGGAAGAGCGCCCTCTCAATGTCCGATTTCGCCTGTCCATCGCGCTCAAGCTGGTGGTGGATCCGGCTCCGTACAAGAAAAGCCTGCGCGAGCGCCAGTGAATTACCCCGCCGTTCGGCGCCTGCCAGTTCCTCGTTCTGGAAGTGGAGCGCAGAGAGCAGCCTCCCCTCCTGGACCAACGCCTGGGTCGACGTCAGGAGCAGATTGTGCCTCCACGGGGAGTTCGGAGTCCGTCTCAGGATCGCCAACGCCTGCCATCGGTGGTTCCAGGCAGCCTGCGGCTCGCCCAGGAGCCGGAAGTTCTCGGAAATCAGCCAGTCAACAGTACCTCGATTTTCCGCTTCTTCAAGGCGTTCGAACTCCGCAAGCGACGCTTGGTAAAGGGGAAGGGAGGTCGCCAGGTCCGAGCCGATCAGGTGCATCAGCCCTTCGGCCCAAAGTACCCGGCCACGTAAAGCGGGATATCGCAAGAGTTCCGGCTTCTCACTGAGGCTCGCGAGCGCTGCAAAGGCGTGCTCCCGCCGGCCGTCATAGAAGGCCAGCACTGCCGACCAGAACTCGGACCATAGCCCGATCGCCTCCCCATCAAGGAGCTCTGTGGCTTGCATGAATGCAACAGCAGCTTCCGTGAGACGGTCGTGCTCATAATGATCGGCTCCATGACCGTACAGCTCGTACCCGCGGGCCAGACGGGCACTTTCCCGCGCATCCGACGCCCGCTCCGCCACGGCCGCGACCGCATCGGCGACAGTCCGATCACCTCCAAGCCCCTCCAGAACCTCACCAATGGCTCTCGCAGCAGCCAAGGCACGCGAGGCTGAAGTAACATCGCCCCTCCCGCGACTCTCACCCCAGAGAGGAAGCAGAACTTCCTGAGCATAGACTCGGGCATCCTGATGGGACCTTTGGGCAATCGCTCGCACTGCCACGAGGTCGGCAGCGCGGGCAGCACGGTCGAGGGCCTCGCGCTCGGGCTCCCGTCTCGCAGCCGATTCGAGGAGTTGGAGGTGCTGGCGCGCTTCGTCCGCCCAGAGAGACTCGAAATCGACCTCCAGGAACCGGCGCCACGCCACGATCGCCTCCGAAACCAGATGGAGCCGCTCCAGCGCAACCGCCAGATTGAAGCGCGCTTCGGCCAGGTTTGGCTCGATCTGCAGTGCCTGGGCCGCGCTCTCCAAGGCGTCCACCAGAGCGAGTGGATCTTGCTGCGACAGCCCCTTCTGAATGAGGGCAGCCGCCAGATCGTTTTTCAGGCCCGCATCATTTGGCTTCTGGCTCTGGGCTCTTCGTAGAGTTGTGATTGCTGCGTCGCTCCAGCCATTGGCCAGTTGCAGAAAGGCTGCGTCTGCAAGGGCTTGCGACGATGGCTCGCGCTCCACGCGCTGGGAGATCCGGCGGGAGACCTCCAACAACTCGGACGTAGGTGGAATTTCGGGCCGCGTGCTGGGTGGAGAAGCGTAGGCACCGCAGCCGGTCAGCCGCCCCTCCGAGAAACGGGCACTCCCAAGAGCTCTGGCCAGCGCGGCACGCGGCGAACGAGGAGTGATGAGAGGTGGCAGCCAGTCACCGTACAAAGCAGCGCCAACGACGGCGCAGGCCAGGCCGGCGAACAAGAGGTAGGGCGCGGCGGGCTTGATCCTCGCCGGGTTTGTACGCAGCATCGTCTGCGGCTCGTTATAGCTCGTTTCGCGATCATGATACCACGTAAAAACCCCCAGCCGACGCGGGCCGTGTAGAATCCAGGCTCCGTCCCAGGAGACTTTCGCGGCGGGGAGCCATGGGGATGGTGCGTTCACGAGCGATCAACCTCTCTCGCTCTTCGAGACGGACAGAACTTCCCATTTCCCAGGCACAGATCCGGCGCCAGTGTCTTAGAATCAGCTCGTCGCCCCGACCTTTTGGACTCAATGGCCACTCTCCCTCCCGACCAGCTCTTCCTCACCCATCTCGCCCATATCGAGCGAGTCGCGACGTATTTCTGCCGGAGGAGCGGCTTCAGCCGGGAGGAGACCGAGGATTGCGTCTCCTCAGTCAAGCAAAAACTCATCGAGGACGATTACGCCATCATCCTCAAGTTCCAGGGGAAAAGCATCTTCAAGACGTACCTGACAGTCGTCATCAGGCGGCTCTTCCTGGACTACCTGGACCATCTCTGGGGGAGGAGGTGGCGGCCGTCGGCCGAGGCGGAGCGGTTAGGTCCACTGGCCATCCAGCTCGAGGGGTTGCTGCACCGCGACGGGCTTTCCTTCGATGAGGCCTGCCAGATCCTGCGGACGAACCACCACGTCGAGGCCTCTCCCCAGGAGCTCGCCGATCTCGCGGCCAGGCTTCCCCACCGCACTCCGCCGCGGCGGATGGAGAGCGAGGAGACCTTGGAGAATCGGCCGACCAAGGAGCCGGCACCCGACGAGCAGATCGTGGCCAAGGAAGGAGGGCGCCTCCGGGAGAAGGTCCTCGGTTTGTTGAAGGAGGCTCTCGCACAGCTCCCCGCAGAGGACGCCCTGATCGCCAAGATGAGCTGCGAGTTCAAGGTTTCAGAGATCGCGCTCAGGCTCGGCCTTGAACAGAAGCCCCTGTACCGCCGCCTGGAGAAGATCTTGAAAGCACTCCGGGAGTACCTGGAAAGCCACGGCGTCCGCCCGGACGAGATCGGGGGGCTCCTCAGCATTCCAGAGGATGATCATGAGCCGCGCGAGTAAGGAAGTGGTAAATCCCGGCTCCCGTCCGTCTCTTAGGTTGGCGGAGCCCCGGCGTCCAGAAAAAGGCGCATACTTTCGGGTGAACTGATGACGGCACTTTCTACTGATACGACTTCTTCAATGGACGCATGCCCGCCCCTCGAAGACATTGCGGCTTTCCTCGACGGTACCTTGACTCCCGAGGAGCGCGAGCGGATGACCGAGCACCTCGCGCGCTGTGAGAGCTGCTACGAGATCTTCGCCGGGGCGGCCCACTTCCAAGAGGAAGAGGAAGGCTCCTCCGCCGAAGACACCGGCGGGAGGGGTGTCCTCCCCTTCCCTTTAAGGGTTGAGAAGGACCGGGCACCCCGGCGCATCCCTCGGTGGCTCCCCCTGGCCGCATCGTTCCTCCTCGTGGCTGCGCTTGGGTTCATGATCTGGCAGAACTACCGCACTCTGCCTGATATCACCATGGCCGATCTCGTTGAGCCGCTCCAGGGGCAGCCTCAGCTCATCGGAGATCTCTACCAGCCCAAGGACCCAGAACGTGGAGGTAACAAGCCGGTTTCTTCCTCCTTAGACGCCCCTCAATTCCTCGTGGGGGTCTACCTCGTCGATCTTCGGCTGAGCGCCAAAGCCGGAGATGTGAAGAACACGCAGGAAGCCCTGTACAGTCTCTCCAATGAGTTGGATCAGGTCTCATTCATGCAGGAATCGACGACGGAGAGCTTCAAAGACGAAGCAGGACGGATAACGAGCCCTGCCGCCGTCCATCGCTTCGCATCGACGCTCCCCCGCTGGGAAGGCACACTCCAGAACTGGTTCTCCGAAGACCCCTTCTTCTCCTTCGGCCTCTGGACCGAAGCCGGCCGCCTCTCCGCAGTAGCCAAGTCCCCCAAGTTCTTCGAGCGGCGCATGAACCGCCGCTTCCTCTCTGCGATCCCACGGGAGATTCCCGCGGACGAGCGGTACCGGCCGATCCTGAACGATCTGCGGAAGATCGAGGAGTTGTGGGGAAAGCGCCGCAAGGAGGATTACGAGGCCATCGGCAATCCCTTCGAGCACATCATCGACCAGATGGAACAGATCCAGAAGCAAGACCAAGCCTCCGAGCCGCTGCCCGAATCCTGAGGGGGAACCGTTCCCCCTCGAGGGATGGCCTCCATCCCTGTCGGGGGAACCGTCGCCCCGCGAGGGATGAGCCCGTCCCGCTTGGGGATGAGGTCATCCCTGGTGGGGACGAGCCCGTCCCCGAAAGAGGCGGCGTCCATCCCTCTTGGGGATGAGCCCGTCCCTCTCAGGGATGAGGTCGCCCCTTTTGGGGATGGGCTCGTCCCTTCTGGGGATGAGGTCAACCCAAAGAGGGGCGGCTTTCGCCCCGACAGGGACGGGCTTCGCCCAAAGAGGGACGGGGTTCGCCCCTTGCCCGGCGAGGTTCGCCCGAAGAGGTTCCGGGTCCATCCCTCGAAGGGCAGCGTTCATCCCTCCTGGGGCGGTGTCCGCCCGGCGAGTGCCTGCCTCTCCCCTTGTCCTCGCCAGAGCTCCTCGAGCTTCCCCACCTCTTCGAGAAGCGTCTCCCGGCACGCCCTCAGCTGTTCCGCGACGCGCCGGCGGGTGCGGAGGAGCAGATAGGCCCACGCTTCCCTCCAGAAGGCGGTGTGGGTCTCGTGGAAGAGGAGGGCGGCCCAGCCGGCGAGGGGGGCGAGGAGGAGGACGAGGGGGGCGGCCCACCAGCCGAGCCAGCGGGCGGCCAGGAGGGCTTCGGCGATCCAGGTGAGCGGGAAGAGGAGCACCGCCCCGAAGAGCTTGTAGGTGGCGATCTGGTCAGGGACCCGCCTCGCGACCAAAATTACCAGCGGACCGATCAGCTTGTAGGTCAATCCGTTGAGGACGGTCCCGATCACGGCCAGGGGGAGGTGGATCAGCAGCCGCAGGAGGGTGCGGCCGACGAAGCGGAGGACCGGCGAGACGGGGTAGGCGGCGGCCACCTGGTCGTCCCGCAGGTGCAGGGCGTGAAGCAGCCGGTCGTAGGAGCGCACGGCCTCGGCCACGGCCTCGACCCTCTCGGGGAAGCGCCGGCTCAGGTCTTCGTAGCCCTCGATGAAGGCCCTCTGGATCGGGAAGGTCTCGGCCAGCCGGCGCCGGCCCGGCAGCTCCAGCCCCGCCCGGCCGTAGATCTCGGCGGCGCGGGCGATCAGCCTCGCGTCTTCCCAAGTGCCGTAGTTCAGGGTGACCTCTTCCAGGGCCTGCGAGACCCGGGCGGTCAGGACGCGCACGTCCTCCTCCGGTTCGGGAGCGATCGGCTCCCCCACCTGGACGAGGGCCCGCGAGCGGAAGGTCTCCTTCCGGTCGAAGGTCAGGCCGACGGGGACGATGCGCGTCCCCAGGCCGGGGAAGCGGCGCTCGGCTCCCAGGACGATCCGCGCCAGGCCCGTCTTGAGCGGCTGCAAGGCCGGCTCGCTGTGGCTCTTCCCCTCGGGGAAGAGGGCGAGGACGCCGCCCTCTGACAGCAGCTCGTGGCAGCGGATGAAGGTCTCCTCGTTCTGCGCCGTGTCCACCTCGTCCTGCCGGCGGTAGACCGGGATCGATCCGGCCCAGTTGGCGAACGGGCGCACGAGCGGGTTGTCCCAGAGGGTGCTCTTGGCGAGGAGGCGGGGCCGGACCGGCAGAGGTCCGAGGAGGAGGACCGGATCGACCAGCCCGTTGACGTGGTTGGCGACCAGGACCATGGGCCGCCCCAGGGGGAGACTCTCCGCCCCCACCACCTCGACGCTGCGGAAAAAGACCCGCAGGATGAGCCGGAGGAAGCGCGTCAGCAGGTCAGGTGAGGACCTCATCCAGGTGCTCCCCGACCCGCTCGTGCCACGCCTGCGCCGCCGCCAGGCCCCGCCGCTCGCTGATGAAGGACATACCGATCAGGCCGAGGAGGAAGAAGCCGGCGGTCGACAGGATGGCGATCCGTTGCGAGCCGGTGCGCGAGGAGATCTGGCCGAAGATCAGCGGACCGATCATGTAGGCGGACTTCCCCGCCAGTCCCCAGAGACCGAAGAACTCGGCGGTCTTTTCGGGTGGCGCGAAGAGACCCACCAGGGCGCGCGAGGCCGACTGGAGCGATCCGATCCCCAGGCCGGCGCAGAGCGCCACGCCCCAGAAAGCTCCCTTGGTCTGTACCAGGTACACGCCTGCACAGACCAGCACCCAGAGCAGGAGGGTGATCTGGATCGTCCGCGGGGCGCCGAGCCGGTCCTGGATCGCCCCGAAGCCGAGGGCTCCTCCCGCCGACGAGAGCTGCAGGAGGATGAAGAGGAAGAACAGCTCTTTGGAGGTGAAGCCGAGGGTGTTCGCCGCGAAGATCCCGGCGAAGGCGATCACCGAGGTGAGCCCCGCGGAGTAGAGGAAGAAGACGCACAGGAAGCGCACGAGCTCGGAGAAGTGGTGCGCCGAGCGGGCGGTCTGCCCGAGCCGGATGAAGCCGTCCCGCACATAGCGCAGGACCGTGCCCGTGCCGCGCGGCGCCCGCTCGCGCAGGAAGAGGAAGGTCGGCAGGGCGGCCACCAGGAAGAAGAAGGCGGTCACCAGCCAGGCGAGGCGCAGGCTCGGCAAATTCGCCAGCACGATTTCGCCCTTGAGGAGGGGGTAGACGAGCGCCAGGGAGGCGAGGCCGCCGAAGTAGCCCAGGCCCCAGCCGAGGCCCGAGATCTTGCCGATGTTTGCCGGCGTCGAGATCTCCGGCAGGAAGGAGCCGGCCAGGTTCTCCCCGAACGAGAAGCCGATGAAGGAGATCACGAAGAGCGTCAGGGCCAGGCCGGCCCGGCCGGGCGTCGCCCACCAGAGCGCCGCCGTCCCGGAGACGCACAGGGCGTAGGTGAAGAAGAGGAAGAGCTTCTTGCGTCCCGAGTCGTCCGCGATGGCGCCCACGATCGGCGACAGGAGCAGGACGAACAGGTTGCCGGCGAAGAGCGCCCAGCCCCACAGCGAGTCGCCGCGGCCCGCGGGCGCCACCAGGCGAGTGAAGTAGACGCCGAACGCCACGGTGACGATGACCGTCGTGTAGCTGCTGTTGGCGAAGTCGAACATCGCCCAGCCGAAGATCTCGCGGCGGCTCGGCGGCGGATACGCGGTCGCTGTGGGCATGATGGGCACCGTTCTATCACGGACTCGCGCTCACCAGCCACGGTCCTCGCCTGGAGGCATTGTGCTACCCTCTCACCAATTGCTGCTCCGCCGTTGGAGCTCTCTCGACGGAGATGATCATGGAACCGACACAGACCCCCCAGGCCCCCACGCCGAAGACCCGGTCCACCCTGGATACTGTCGCCAACATCGCGATCATCCTCGTGTGCGCGATCGCGGCCTTCATCCTGATCCGCAACAACTTCTTCAACCGCCCGCAGGCTGGCGGCCCGCGGCCGCCCGAAGCCGCGGTCGGCGAGCAGTTCGACGCCTTGCGCCAGGTGGTCCCCGCCGGCACGGACCGCGCCCTGGTGGTGGCGGTCTCCCCGACCTGTCACTTCTGCACCGACAGCATGCCGTTCTACAAGCGGCTGATCGATGAGCGCAACGGGAAGGGGTCGAAGACCAAGGTGATCGCCGCCGTACCCCGTGAAGAGGCCAGGGCCGAGGAGCGGCAGAAGATGGCCAGCGCCGGCGTGAATCCGGACGACGTGGTGGCCGTCGACTTCCAGAACATCAAGGTCCCCGGCACTCCCACCGTCCTCCTGGTCGACAACCAGGGCAAGGTCCTCAACGTCTGGGTCGGCAAGCAGGACTCCTCCGGCGAGGAGAAGATCCTGAAGACCCTGTAGGCCCCCCCCTCCCCGACCCTCTCCCGCTGCGCGGGGGAGGGGTCAGGGGAGGGGCCTGTGATAGGGTCTGACCTTTGCAAACGCGGAGAGGCGGTGGTCCCGTCCACCTTTGCCTCCGGCCCTGTCATGGAAACCTCGATTGCCCATTCCCATCCCCAAGAAAACGGTCACATCCGCCATCTGGGCGCGCTCGCGCTGGGCGCGCTCGGCGTGGTCTACGGCGACATCGGCACCAGCCCGTTGTACGCCTTTGGCTTCTGCTTTCACGGACAGCACTCGGTCGACCCGAAGAACGAGCTCAACATCCTGGGCGTCCTGTCGCTGATCTTCTGGTCCCTGATCATCGTCATCTCGATCAAGTACCTGGTCTTCGTCATGCGCGCCGACAACCGGGGGGAAGGGGGGATCCTCGCCCTCATGGCCCTGGTGCGCACCGAAAAGCGCCGCCGCTGGGCCCTGGTGGCTCTCGGCCTGTTCGGTGCCTCCCTCCTCTACGGCGACGGCATGATCACCCCCGCGATCACGGTGCTCAGCGCGGTCGAGGGCCTGAGCGTCGCCACCTCGGCCTTCGACAACTCTGTCGTGCCGATCACCATCGGCATCCTGGTCGGCATCTTCGTCCTGCAGCGGCGCGGCACCGCGGACATCGGCAAGCTGTTCGGACCGGTGATGATGCTGTGGTTCGCGGTCCTGGGCGTCCTCGGGCTGATCTGGATCGTCCAGGAGCCGGGGGTGCTGGCGGCGGTGAATCCGCTGTACGGGTTCCGCTTCTTCGCCCAAAACGGGGCGATGGGCTTCCTGGTGCTCGGCTCAGTGTTCCTGGTGGTCACCGGCGGCGAGGCGCTGTATGCCGACATGGGGCACTTCGGCCGCCGCCCCATCCAGGCGGCCTGGTTCGCGGTGGTGCTTCCCGGGCTGCTGCTCAACTACTTCGGCCAGGGAGCCCTGCTGCTGCGGCAACCGGCGGCGGCGGAGTTCGTCTTCTACAAGATGGCTCCGTCCTCCCCGTGGATGCTCTACCCGCTGGTGGGGCTCGCCACGGCCGCCGGCATCATCGCTTCGCAGGCGGTGATCTCGGGCGCCTTCTCGCTGACCCGCCAGGCCGTGCAGCTCGGCTACAGCCCGCGCGTCGAGATCGTTCACACTTCCGAGGCCGAGATCGGTCAGATCTACATCCCGTCGGTCAACTGGGCGCTGATGCTCGCGACCGTCGGGCTGGTCCTCGGCTTCCAGAAGTCGGCCAACCTGGCCGCGGCGTACGGTGTGGCGGTGACCACGACGATGGTGATCACCACTCTCCTGGCCAATGTGGTGGCCCGCGAGCTCTGGGGCTGGAGCCGGCTGCAGGCGTGGCTCCTGATGGGCGCCTTCCTGGTGGTCGACCTCTCGTTTTTCGCCGCCAACATCATCAAGGTGCCGCAGGGCGGCTGGTTTCCGCTGGCGGTGGCCGGAGCGATCTATCTCCTGATGGTGACCTGGAAGCAGGGGCGGCGGCTGCTCTCCGAGCGCGTCCGCGAGGGAGCGCTGCCGATCGAGGACTTCGTGCGCAACCTGCAGCCGGGCTCGCCGATGCGCGTCCCCGGCACGGCTGTCTTCCTGACCACCAACGTCCATGGAACGCCCACGACGCTCCTCCACAACCTCAAGCACAACAAGGTGTTGCACGAGCAGGTGGTGCTGATGACCGTGGTCACCGAGGAGGTTCCGCGGGTGCCGCGGCGCGACCGCGTTGGGATCGAGGCCCTGGACAAGGGGTTCTTCAAAGTCGTCGCCCATTACGGGTTCACCCAGGACCCGCGCGCCGCCGACGTTCTGGACGCCTTGCGCGACAAGGGCCTGAGCCTCGATCTGATGAAGACGACGTTCTTCCTCGGGCGGGAGACGCTGATCCCGTCCGACCGTGGCGGGATGAGCGTCTGGCGCAAGAAGCTGTTCGCGCTGATGTCGCGCAACGCGGTGCGGTTCAACGACTTCTTCCACATCCCGCCGAACCGGGTGGTGGAGCTGGGGATGCAGATCCGGCTGTGACCTGGCTTCCCCCTCTCCCGGTTGGGGGGTGTGCGATGGGAGAGGGGGACCGAGGGGGTGAGGTCATACCCCCGGCATGGCCTTCTTGAGCGGCTTGAGCAGGAGGGCGAGGGCCAGGGCGGTCAGCAGCGACAGGCCGCCCAGCAGGGCGAAGTAGTGGGAGTGCGGAATGTCGTCCCAGAGGACGCCGATCGCGGTCAGCTTGTTGCCGACCGCGGTCGCCAGGAACCAGCCGCCCATCATGAAGCCGCGCAGCCGCCGCGGCGCCACCTTGGAGACGAGCGCCAGGCCCATCGGCGAGAACAGCAGCTCGCCGAGCGTCAGAAAGCCGTACCCCCCGATGATCCACAGCGGCGAGACCCTGCCGGTGTCGCCCCCCATCCGGCCGGCGAGGGCCATGACGAAATAGGCGCAGCCCGCGAGGCACATGCCGAAAGCCATCTTGGCCGGCGTCCCCGGCTCGCGCCCGCGGCGGTCGAGCCGGCCCCAGAACCAGATCAGGGGGAAGGTCAGCAGGAGGATCCAGCCGGGATTGATCGCGTTCGAGATGACGCCGCTGACGCTCCAGGCGGTGTTGTCGTTGGCGAAATAGGTCCACGTCGTCTGGTTCTGGTGCAGCATCATCCAGAACACGACGATGACCGGAAAGAGGGCGACCAGGGCCATCACCCGCCGCGCATCGGGGATCCGGTCGATCGGATTCTCGTGCGCCTGCGGCGGCAGGTCGGCGGTCACGGCGGCGGCCGCGGCCGGCGCCCCGCTCCCTCCCTGTCTCGGCTCGACCAGGCGCCGGAAGCGCCAGAGGATCGAGACAGAGACCACCATACCGAGGGCGCCCATGAAGAACGCCGGATGGAACCCGTAGGTCCGGCTCATGTACTCGGCGAGGAGCGGGGCCACGAAGGCGCCGATGTTGATCCCCATGTAGAAGAGGATGTAGGCCCGGTCCTTGAGGTGGCTCCCCTCCGGATAGAGGTTCCCCACCATGGTCGAGACGTTGGGCTTGAAGAGGCCGTTGCCGATGACCAGGCAGGCCAGGGCCATGAACATGACCGGCACCGAGCGGAACGCCAGCAGGGCATGCCCGGCGATGAAGAAGAGGCCGCCGATCGTCACCGCCCTGCGGTAGCCGAGCTTGCGGTCGGCGAGGATGCCGCCGAGAAGCGGGCTGCCATAGACGAAGAGCAGGTAGTAGGACCAGGTGCTGGTCGCGTGGTCCTGGGTCCAGCCGAAGCCTTGCGCGGTGTTCTGGACGTAGAGAGGCCAGAGCGCCGCCACCGTGTAGAAGCTGAAGCGCTCCCACATCTCGGTGAGGAACAGGACGTAGAGCCCCTTCGGATGTTTCTCGGCCGCCCGGGTCCTCGCGGCGTCGGGCACTCCAGCGGCAGTCGTGGTGGCAACGCTCATCACCGTCTCCCTGTGCCCGTCGTCAGTGCACCCCGCTCATCAGGCGGCGGATCGGCTTGATCAGGAGCGCCAGGATGAGGCCGGCCCCGATCGTGATGGCGGTCACGGCGCCGAAGAGCTGCGGCAGCGGCAGCGTCGCGAATTGACCGGCCACCAGACCCGCGGTCAGGTTGCCCAGGGCAATCGACATGAACCAGATGCCCATCATCTGGCCGACCTTGCGGTGCGGCGCGAGCTTGGTCACTGTCGAGAGACCCACGGGCGAGAGGCAGAGCTCGCCGCAGGTGTGGAACAGGTAGGTCAGATTCAGCCAGAGCAGGCCCACCTGATGGGTTTGGCCCCGGGTCAGGATCGACGCCCAGACCATGACGCCGAAGCCGAGCCCCACGAGGATCAGGCCGAGGGAGAACTTGGCCGGGGCCGACGGCTCCAGCTTCCGCTTGCTGAGAGCCACCCAGAGCCAGGCGAACACCGGCGCCAGGGCGATGATCAGGATCGGGTTGACCGATTGCAGATAGCCCACCGGCATTTCCCAGCCGAAGAGATGCCGATCGGTCAGTCGCTGGGCGAACAGTGTGAGGGAGGAGCCCGCCTGCTCGAACCCCGACCAGAAGGTGGCCGAGAAGAGGAAGAGGATGAAGATGACCCCCATCCGCTTCTTCTCGGTGCGGTCGAGATCGGGGGAGACGAGCTGCAGGACGAGGTAGAGGAGCGCCAGCGAAACGATGACCACGCCCATGGCTCCGGCGAGCGTCTCCACGGTGAGCCGCAGGATGCCGATCAGCACATAGCCGATGATGACGGCACCCACGCTGCCGCCCAGCAGGACGAGGTACGCCCGCCGCTGGGCTTCCGGGTTGCCTGCGGCGTTGGGATGGAGCCCTGCCTGGCCCAGTTTCCGGCCGCCGAGCTTGTACTGGACCAGGCCGCAGAGCATGCCGATCCCGGCCACCAGGAATCCCAGGTGGAAATCGATCCGCTCTCCCACGTAGCTGCAGACCAGAGGCGCGATCAACGCGCCCAGATTGATCCCCATGTAGAAGATGGAGAACGCAGCATCGCGCCGCGCTCCGTCCTCGGCGGTGGTGCCCGGGTAGAGCTCGCCGACCATGGTGCTGACGTTGGGCTTGAGCAACCCGGTGCCGATGACGATGCTGAGCAGGCCCAGGTAGAAGGTGGACAGCAAGGGCGCGTACAGCAGGAAGTTGCCGAGGGCGATGAAGAGACCGCCGACGAACACCGATCTTCGCTGTCCGAGAAGCTGGTCCGCAACCCAGCCGCCCGGCAGGGCGAGCAGATAGACGCCGGCCGTGAACAGGCCATAGATGGCGCCTGCCCGCACCTCACTGAACCCCAGCCCCCCCGCGGCGGCTGCGGTCGTCATGAAAACCGTCAGGATGGCGCGGATGCCGTAGTAGCTGAAGCGCTCCCAGAACTCGGTGAAGAACAGCGTGGAGAGACCGCGCGGATGCCCGAAGAACGAGCGGTCGGCAGCGGCTTCGGCAGTGGAGGGTGAGGTCGGGTTGGGCATGACGATCTCTCGGCCAGGAAGTTGACGTTAGCGAAGACAGCCAGTGTTCGCGGGAGCTTACCACGCGCCCGCCTCGTCTCCCTCGAACCTCCGGCGGGAAGCAGCAAGCGGGATGCCACTCCGCCCGAGCCGGACGGGTGACGCCCCCCTGTCCACTTCCCCGGACGGGGGTGTACACCAAAGAGCGCGGGGCGACCGCCGGCCGCCGGTTGGAACCCTTGATTTTCCAATGTTTTCAGCCTTTCTCCCGCATGGCACTCCGCTTGCTCTGGGGAAGGAGTGCCCATCCCGTCCCGCGGTGAGCGATCACTGCGCGGCACCCTGGGGAAGCCGGGGGGGCTCCTCGGCTTCCCTCCCTTCCTTTCTCGCCCTACAATCCCCCGAGCCTTCCAAGGAGGTATCGAGGATGAGCCCGTCTGATCCACTGTCCAAGCTGCGCGACTCGCTGGCCGATATCGATCGTTCCCTTCTGGAGCTCCTGCGCCGCCGCATGGAGCTCGCCGCCGAGGTCGGCCGCATCAAGGCCGAGCACGACCGGCCCATCGTGGTCCTCGACGTCGAGGACCGCGTGCTCACCCGCGCCCGCCAGCATGCGGAGGCCTGCGGCGTCTCGGAAGAGGTGATGGAGGCCGTGTTCGCCGCCATCATCCGCGGCTCGGTGGAACGCCAGTACCGCATCGGCATCGCCCTGCGTCACCAGCGCCACGGCGAGCGGATGCTGATCCTCGGCGGCTCCGGCGGCATGGGGAACTGGTTCCGCGGCTTCCTCGGGCTCATGGGGCACGAGGTGGACATCGTCGACCCCGCGATCGGCGGCATCCCGGACGCCCCCGGACGCTTCCGCAACCTGGCCGAGGTCCCGGACCTCGATGCCTATGCCGCGGTCGTCGTCTCGGTCCCGCTGGCCAGGACCGCCGAGACTTTGGAGGAGATCGTGGCGCGGCGGCCCAAGATCCCCGTCCTGGAGATCACCTCGATCAAATCGCCGCTCACCGGCGTGCTCGAGAAGGCCCGCGCGGAGGGGATCCGCATCTACGCCCTGCATCCGATGTTCGGCCCGGGCAAGTCCTACTATGAGCCGCTCACCTTCGTGCTCGCCGCCCAGAGGGATCTGGGGGAGGAGAAGCAGTGGATGGCCGAGTTCCTGGCCCACCCCTATACGCGGCTGCTGGCGGTCCCCTTCGATCATCACGACCGCCTGATGGGCTGGCTGCTCGGCCTCGCGCATCTGAGCAACATCCTGTTCGGAGCCACGCTCACCCGCTCCGGCGTGGAGCCGGCCGAGCTCCACGACTGCGCCTCGACGACCTTCACGCGACAGGCCACCACGGCCCTCTACGTGCTCAGCGAAAACCCGGACCTCTATCTCGACATCCAGAGCTTGAACCCGCACCGGACCGAGGTCTACGCCGCCGCCCGCGAGGCGCTCACCGCCATCGAGGAGCTCGTCGAGACCCACAACCGGGAAGGTTTCCGGCAGGCGATGAACGAGGCGCGGCGCATGTTGGAGGGATGAGGAATTCCTTCTCCCTCTTTTCTGTTCAGCGGACCAGGTTTCCCCGGAAGTCTCGGGAGCTCGACGCCTCCGGATTCCGCAACTTGGCTCGCCTCATCAAGGAGGTCCGTCCGTTCATGAGAAAGCCTGTCGTTCTCGGGCTCCTCGCTCTCTTCACCTCTCTCGTTCCGGCGTTCGCGGGCACGGTCTACGTGCCGGTGGCCCCACCCCAGCGGATCGGCGACGTCGTCTACCGCACCCAGGTCGTCGTCGGCAACCCGGGCGGGACGGCGCGCCTGACCACGGCCTTCATCGCTTCGGGGCACGACGGCACCCGGACCGGCACCGCACCGTCGACGGCATCGGTACCCGCCAACGGCACACTCGTTCTCACCAACCTCACCCCGACCGGACGCGAGGGGATGCTCGAGATCTCGGGCGCCCCGCAGCTCGCCGTGTCGGCGCGCCTGGAGGCCGTCTCCCGCACGGGCCGGATCCTCTCCAGCGCTCCCCTGCCGGTGGTCGGCTCGCGCGATCTGGTCCCCGGCGGCGGTACGGCAGAGCTCCAGGGGATCGGGCGGACGGCGGCCGGCGTCCTGCACCGCTTCGGGCTGATCAACCTGGGGGCCGAGGAGGCCGCGTGCACCGCGACCGCCTACCGGGCCGCGGGAACGCCGGCCGGATCTCCCGTCCGCGTCACCGCGCCTGCGCGGTCGCACACCATGCTCCCGACGCCGCTCGCGGCGTTCGGCGCCGCGCTGTTCACCGAGGCCCGCGTGGAGGTGAGCTGCGATCAGCCCTTCTACGCCTATGCCCTGCAGCTCTCGCCCGACCGCGCGGCCGCGGCCTTCGTGGGGCCGTCCGTGACCTTGGGCTCCGAGCTGGCGGCGGCGCAGGAGCTCCGCGGCCGGGCCGATGACGGCGGAGGCGATGACCGGGGAGGGCTTGGCGACGGCGGGGAGGGCGACGATGACGGGAGCGGCGATGATCAGGGAGACAACGGCAACGACGCGACCGGCGAGCCGGTGGTCAGCCAGGACCAGCTGTCCTTCCCCGGCCTGTTCCTGAACGCGCGGCAGGGCAATTCGTACCGGCAGCTCGATCTGCCGCTCGCCTCCGGCGTGCGCTACAAGCGGGTCACGGTCGATTTCGACCTCTATCTGAACCAGTGGGCGAGCCCGCTCTTCAACTGCGTCACCTCGCTGCGCCGCACCGACAAGGTCCTCTACTATGGCCTGATCCTGCGCGGCGACCGCGCCAAGACGGTCCTCGACCTGGGCAGGGACCAGCTCGCGCGGGACGACGGTCCGTGGAAGCAGCGCACCAACTACCACATCCGCATGGTGACGGATGCCCAGAGCCGCCGGGTCACCCTGCAGGTGTTCCAGGGCGATCAGCTCGTGCACGCGCTGTCGGGCGCGATGAGCACCCGGGATCTGACGGTGCCTGCGGGCAGGAAGATGCGGGTCGATTTCGGGATTGGCAAGGTGGCGGACGGGGCCTACTTTCCGCCCCTCGGCTGGCGGTTCTCGAACCTGACCGTCAAGGCCGAGCGCTTCTGAGCGCCTGGTCCAGATCGGCGATCAGGTCCTCCGGGTGCTCCAGGCCGATCGAGAGGCGGACCAGGTCCTGGGGCGTGCGCGAGGTGGGCCCCTCGCTGGAGGCGCGGTGCTCGATCAGGCTCTCGACGCCGCCGAGCGAGGTGGCGCGGATGAACAGGCGGGCCCGCGACACCGCGCGCAAGGCGGCCTCCTTCCCCCCGGCGGTCTGGAACGAGACCATGGCTCCGAAGCCGCCGGACATCTGGCGCGCCGCGATCTCGTGTCCGGGATGGCTCGCCAGCCCCGGGTAATAGACCCTCTTCACCTCCGGATGCTCCTCCAGGGCGCGCGCCACGGCCAGGGCGTTGGCGCTCTGCACGGCCATCCGGCAGGCCAGGGTGCGCATCCCGCGGAGGACGAGCCACGAGTTGAACGGCGAGGCCACGCCACCGGTGATGTGCCGCAGGTGATCGAGGCGCTCGACGAGAGCGTCCCGCCGGGCGAAGATCAGGGCTCCTCCCTGGACGTCGCTGTGGCCGCCGAAGTACTTGGTCGTCGAGTGGAGGACCACGTCGACCCCGAGCGCGACCGGCCGCTGCAGGAACGGCGTGGCGAAGGTGTTGTCGACGACCGACAGGGCGCCGGCTTGGCGGGCCAGCCGGACCACCGCGGCAATGTCCACCACCTTGAGGAGGGGGTTCGACGGCGTCTCGATCCACACCAGTCGCGTCTCCGGCCGGATCGCCGCGGCCAGGCCCGCGAGGTCGTCCATCGCCACACTTTCGGCGCGGATCCCCCAGTGCGGGAGGAATTCCTCGCCGGCGATGCGGAAGCCGTAGTAGACGTCGTCGGGCAGCAGGACGTGCGAGCCCGGCGCCAGGGTCTGGAGGAGAGCGATCCCCGCGGCCATGCCCGAGGCGAAGACCAGGGCGGCCGCTCCCCCTTCGAGCGGAGCCAGGGCCGCTTCGAGCTGCGACTGGGTCGGGTTGGATTCGCGGATGTAGGTGTGCCCGCCGAGCGGGACCCCTTCGAGATCGCGCGCGTAGGTGGTGGAGAGGTGGAGGGGCGGCGCCACCGAGCCGGTGGTCGGGTCGGAGGCATGCCCGGCGTGAACGGCCAGGGTCTCGAATCGCATGGCTGGAGACTATCAAGGCTGAAGAAGGAGAGCCGGCGCCACCGGGGCACCGGCTCTCTTCAGGCAGGTCGCTTACGGAATCGAGGCGCCGGCGGCGCAGCTCTGGATCGAGCCCTTCTGCGCGCCGGAGATCGTCCCGTCTTTCTTGAGGTCGTTGGTGAGGTGCGCCACGCAGCTGACGAATCCGCCGTGATTGCCGGCGCCCGCGGCGCACTGCGCGATCTGGTCGGAGATGGTGCAGCCGTTGGTGAACAGCGTGTTGGCCACGCCGGAGTCGCAGCCGCCCACGACCACGTTCACCGCCAGGTTGGAGGGGATGCAGGAGTCCTCGCCGTCCGGGACCATGTCGAGATCGGCGTCGGGGTACCAGCCGATGTCGCGCATCTCGGGCAGCGTGAGATCGACGCCGTGCGTCAGGTCGGAGTTGATCGCCGGCTCCATCAGCAGGTTCGGGAAGGCGATCGTGTCGTAGTGGGAGATGGACGAGCCGAGGGCCACCGGGTCCGGGGCATACAGCAGGGCCCGGCCGCTCGGGTCGGCGCCGGCGCGCACGGACATGTTGACACCCACGTTGCCGTGGACGCCGATGCCGAGCTGGGCCTTGATCGTGTTGCCGTCGGCCTGCGAGACGCTGACGGTGGGAATGGTGATCGTCGGATCGGTGCCGCCCAGGCCCGGAGCGCTGCCCGGCGCGTTGTTGGCGACGATCACGGCTCTGGCACCGGCCGCCTGCGCCTGGGCCGCCTTCACGTTGAACGTGCAGGTTCCGCGGTCCACCAGGGCGATGTTGCCGTTGACCGCCGCGGCGTTGGTGAAGGGCTGGCACCCGTCCGCGGTCGCGCCGATGCCGTCATTGGCGAGGATGATGTTGCCGGTGACCCCAGGCGCGGAGACCGGCGGACCGAAGGACGCCGAGCCCACCCGGTACACGCCGGAGATCGCGGGAGGCGAGTCGACCGTCAGGCCCGGCGTGCCGAACCCCAGGAAGCCGGGCACCGCGGCGGTCACCGTCGGGCCATCGAAGACCACCCGGTTGGTGTTGAACGCCGACGCCGCGCGCTGGGCATTGCTCATCACGTCCCAGTGCAGCCCGTTGGAGATGTCCAGCGTGAACGTCGAGAAGATGTCGCTCAGGAACGGCGGGCCGGCATTCGAGCCGGAGAGCTCGTTGACGAAGTTCGCGAAGCCCAGGCCGTGCCCGAACTCGTGCAGCAGGACGGTGATCAGATCGATGTTCGTGCCATGGTTCAGATCGGTGCCGTAATACCAGCCGCGGCCACCCAGGCAGGAGGGGCTGCCGTTCAGGAGGCTGTTGAAACGGGCGATGATGTCGTCGCCGATCGACCCCGGAGGTCCGGGAGCCAGATCGACACCCGCCAGCTTGTTCGCCAGCGCGACCTGGTACCAGACGTTGGGGTTCGGGGCATTCGGGAAGCCGGAGAAGATCTGGATCGCGCCGGCGGAGCCGAGCGTCGCCGAGGTGGCCGTACAGGTCAGGGGATCGAAGCTCGCCTGAATGAAGATCGGAACCTTGCTGTCGAGCAGCTGGCTCCAGGCGTTGGCGGCGAACTGGAAGGCATAGAGCCGCTGCTGGCCGATGGTGAGGCCGGGGTTGCCGCCGGCAGTCGAAGCCGGGTCGGCCGGGCTCGGGTCATTGAAGCCCTCGCCGGCACCGTCCATGTTGACGATCGTGATCGAGGCGTTGGCGAACGCCGGGTGGAGAGGTAGGAGCGAGAGGACGGCCAGTGTGAAGAGGGAGAGGAGCAGCCGGGTGTGGTTGCGCATGACTTACTGCTCCTCGTAGGCCGGCGCGGCCTGCCCGGAAAGAATGGCCTCGGCGGCCTCATAATTGTTGACGCAGGCGTTGGTCACCTTGCCGTCCGGACTCACGCTCGCCACCCAGACGTTCATGAACCCGCCTTGCAGGTCCAGGGAGATCATGCCGTTCGGATGCTCCTGGGCCTTGAGCCCCTCCGAAGAGCGGCTCAGGAAGCCCTTGAGGCGATCGGACATCGCCTTCATCTCCTGCGCCGTGGCCGGCCGCATCTTGCCGGTGGCCGGGTCGAGAAAGACCTGCATGCCGGCGGCTCCCACGGGAGCCTTGGCGGCCGGGCCTGCCGGGGCTGCGGCGGAGCTGCCCGCTCCGAGCGCGAGCAGGGCCACCGCGCCGAAGGCGGCGACCCACAGCACACCCGAGGCTGTTCTCTGCTGTTTCTTCATTAGATCCTCCTGAAGAGTGAACTGTTCGACGTCCGGTCGCGCGGCTCGAAGCTCTTCGCTCCCCGCGGCCGGAACTGCTGACGAAAACCCGTACCCGGTCCAGACAGTCCCAGACAAGGGACCACCGACCGGCTACGGGGGGGACTCCATCCTTGAGTGCTGCCTGGGTGTCAATGCGGGACGCCGCTCCGGCGACGATCTGGACTACCGAAACGAGGGCGCGTCCCTTCCTCGCGTTTCGGTAGCCCGGCCGTCTCGGAGAGACCCTCGGCTTTGCGTCACCACCTCGCAGTGGTTTTGCCGTTTCGGTGAGAGGTCGAGTGGTGAGAATAGGCAAAACAGCGGATGGAGTCAAGCCGCGACCGGAGGAGGGGAGCGATTGGCACCCTCCTTGCTCTGATCTCTGGTGGCTGGGGACTCGTCTGCCTCGGCCCTTCGTTCGTCACACAACCTGTCAGACTTCAAGGAGGACGATATGACGAAAAGAACGAGCATGATGGCGGCGGTGGCCGTGGCAGGGCTGCTCGCCGTGCTGGCCCCTGCCTTCGCCGCAAACAACAAAGACAACATGCCCAAGGATACGAAGTTCGCCAAGGAGGCCGCCGCCGGGGGCCTGATGGAGGTCACGCTCGGCGAGCTCGCCACCAAGAACGCAGCCAGCCAGGCGGTCAAGGACTTCGGCCAGCGCATGGTCGATGACCACGGCAAGGCCAACCAGCAGCTCAAAGAGCTCGCCGCGCAGAAGGGGATCTCCCTGCCCACGGCGCTGCCCGCCGCCATGAGGCAGGAGCACAAGAAGCTCGCCGCCGCCTCCGGCGCCGCGTTCGACCGCATGTACATGAGCGACATGGTCAAGGACCATGAGAAGGACGTGAAGGAATTCGAGATGCAGGCGACGAAGGGGACCGACCCGGCGCTCCGCTCGTTCGCCGAGCAGACGCTGCCCACCCTGCGCGAGCACCTGGATCTCGCCAAGAAAGTCGCCGCCGAGGTCGGCGCCGACCACGGCCATCACGGCTGATCCGGCCGCCGGACCGTCTCCGGATACAATCCAGCCGATGATCGACCCTGGATTCGATCGCCTCCCGCGAGCCCGGGAGGCGATCGCGGCTGGAATCAGCGACGGGTTGCACCGCGGAGCGCAGCTCTACGTCTCGCGAAACGGCGAAACCGTGATCGACGCTGCCGTGGGCGAGAACCGCCCCGGCGCGCCGCTCACCCGCGATCACCTGATGCTCTGGCTCTCCTCCACCAAGCCGGTCGCCGCCGTGGCCACGGGCCAGCTCTGGGAGCGCGGCCGGCTGGAGCTCGACGATCCCGTCGCCGCGCACATCCCGGAGTTCGCGCAGAACGGCAAGGAGAGGATCACCCTCCGCCACCTCCTCACCCACACGGGAGGCATCCGCCTGCTCGACGTGGGCTGGCCCGCCAAGAGCTGGGACGAGATCATCGCCCGCATCTGCGCCATGAAGCCCGAGCCCCGCTGGGTGCCGGGCGAGAAGGCCGGATACCACCTGGCCTCCAGCTGGTTCATCCTCGGCGAGGTCATCCGCCGCGCCGACGGCCGGCCGTTCGAGGTCTACGTCCGCGACGAGGTCTTCGGCCCGCTGGACATGCGCGACTCCTGGATCGGCATGCCGGCGGAGCGCTGGGCGGCCTATCGGGACGAGGACCGGATCGGGATCATGTGGAACACCGAGAAGGAGCCCGTCGAATCCTACGGCTGGGAGAGCGAGGAGCGGTGCACCCGGCCGCACCCCGGGGGCAACGGCTACGGTCCGATGCGCGAGCTCGGCCGCTTCTACGAGATGCTCCTCGGCCGCGGCAGCTTCCACGGCCGGCGGCTCCTGCTGCCGCAGACGGTAGACCTCTTCACCTCGCGGCAGCGCGAGGGGATGGTGGACGCCACCTTCAAGCACGCGATCGACTGGGGGCTGGGATTCATCCTCAATTCCAACCGCTACGGCGCCGACACGGTTCCCTACGGTTACGGCCACCACGCCTCGCCGCCCACCTTCGGCCACAGCGGCAACCGCTCCTCGACCGCCTTCGCCGACCCCGTGCACGGCCTCGCCGTGGCGCTCGCGTTCAACGGCCTGCCGGCCGACGAGCGCCACGAGAGGCGGATCCGGGCGGTGCTGGACGGGATCTACGAGGACCTGGAGTTGGTCTGAGGCGGGGGCACCGGCACGAAGCAGTCGCGCAGGCGCCGGAGCAGCTCCAGGTCGAAGCCCAGGCGCTGGCCGTCCTCGTAGCCGCGCCGCCAGTCCGAGCTCTTGCCGCCTCCTCCCGACGACGGGCTGAATGACCTCGTCAGCAGGCTCGGGCAGTCTCCGAAGGAGAGGTCGCGCGCCTTCTCCAGCCCGGCGGTGAAGCCCTCGGAGTAGTCGGGCTCCGTGCGCACCCGGTCGGCCAGGCGCGCGGCATCCTCGATCGCGTCGTCCATGCGCTCCTGGACGGCGGCGTTCGTGCGGGCGGCCTTCCAGGCCTCGTGCTCGGCGAGGGTCTTCTCATAGCCCTCGGGGAAGGGCTCGCGGCGGCGGCCGTTCCAGGACCGGGAGGCCTCGGCGGCGCGGGGGGAGTCGTACAGCTCGAGCAGCTCGGCGAGCCGCTTCTCCACCGCTCCCGCATCGGACCGGTCGGGCACCGGCACTTTGAGCTGGATCTTGCAGGTCCGCGGATCGTAGAGGGTGAACGGGCCGTCGTGGAATTCCTCCAGCACCCCTTCGGTCAGGTCGAGGAAGACGTCCACCCGGCCGCGCTTCACGTCGATCCGCTCCACCTGGGCGAGCTCGCCCGCGTCGAAGCGGCGCCGGGCCTTGCTGTCGACCCGCGACCCGATCACGTCGTCGTCGTTGTAGAACCCGTCGCAGCTCGATGCGAGCGGGATCTTCACCACCACCGCCCCGCCCCGCCAGCGGCCGTTGAGGTCGTCCTGGATGCTCGCAGCGCGTGTCACCCCGGGGGCGAATGCCAGGAACAGGAGATATAAAACCGCGAGCCTCGGCTTCACCATCTGCGCATCATAACCGGATCCCACTCGCGTGGTTCTCGCGTTTGCTGTGGTAGATTCCGCCTCCCCATGCCCACCTTGCGGTCCCATCCCGAGCTGATCCGTGCCGGCATCCTCTTCCTGCTGGCGTTCACCGTCTACAACGCCAACCTGCGCCTCATCGCGACCGGGGACTCGCGGGGCACCCGGTTCGTGCCCTTCGCGCTGCTGCGCACCGGGACGCTCGATCTGGGATCTTTCGAGCCGCACGTCACCGGCTCCTCGCCGCAGGCCTACTGGGCGCGCACGATCGACGGCCGTCTGGTGTCGACCTATCCGGTGGTGACGCCGCTCCTGGTCGCTCCCCTCTATGTTCCGGCCGTCGTCTATCTGGAACGGACGGGCTGGCGGCGGATCGGTCTCCTCGCGGGGGCGATGGAAAAATTCGCCGCCTCCTTCATCGCGGCTCTCTCGGTGGGATTGATGTACCTGCTCCTGCGCCGCCGCGCCGAGATCGGCGACGCCCTGCTCCTCACCGTGGCGTATGCCTTCGGGACCAACACCTGGGCGACGAGCAGCCAGGCCCTCTGGCAGCACGGCCCGGCCCAGCTCCTGCTGATCGGCGCTCTCCTCGCCGCCACCGGGGAGCGGACGGCGGGGCGCCTCGCTCTCTGCGGCCTCTGCTGCGGCCTCCTTGCCGCCAACCGTCCGCCGGACGCTCTCCTCGCCGCCGCCGTCTCCCTCTGGCTCGTGATGGATCTCCCGGCGGAGTCACGGCGGCGGCTTCTGACCGCGTTCTTCCTGCCCGCGGCCTCAGCCGGCCTCGCGGTGGCCGCGTACAACCTGGCGGTCTTCGGCCAGCCGCTGGGCGGTTATCTTCTCCTGATCCACCCGGGGTTCTTCGACCATTCGGTCGCCGCGGGCATCGCCGGGCTCTTCCTCAGCCCGGGCAAGGGTCTCTTCGTCTTCTCGCCCTTCCTCCTCTTCCTGCTCGCCCGGCCGTTCGTCCGCGGGACGCCGGAGGACCGCCGGCTGACCCTCTGTCTCCTCGCCGGCTGCGCAGCGCTCGTCCTCCTCCTGGCCCGCGCGGACTGGCGCGGCGGCTACGGCTACGGCCCCCGCTATTTGACGGAGCTCCTGCCGGTCTTCGTCTGGCTGCTGATTCCGGTGACGGCCCGGCTGGGCCGGGGCCTGCGCCCGGCGTTCGTCGCCGTGGTCCTCTTCTCGATGGCTCCCCAGGCGATCGGCGCCTTCCGCTATCCGTTCGGCGGGAGCGACGTCGTCCTGGCCGGCGATGCGGCGAACGACTGGATGCCGGAGAACGCGCAGTTCCTCCTGGAATTGCGCGGCAGCCGGGACATTCAGAGCCCCAGGAAGAAGGACAACCCCTTCCAGATCCACCAGATCCCCACCAGCCGCAAGATCCAGAGGAGCGCCCTGACTCCCAGCAGGAAGAAGTTGTGGACCGGGAACGGGACCTCCACGGAAGCGCGCGCGTTGCCTACGAAGAGCGCGCCCAAGGCCGCGAGGTTCACCGTGAGGCCGATGACGAGCTGAAAAAAGGCTGTCACTGCCGGCAGCGGGACGATCTCCCGCCCGAACGCCGCGGCGGCCAGAGCCAGGAGCAGGGCGAGCAGGGGGACGAAGATCCCCAGCCGCAACGGCCAGCGCCAGGCCTGGAGAAAGCCGAAGGTGCGCGCCGCCGGCTCGCGGTGCCCCGCGCAGCAGCGCGCCGGCAGGGTCTCTGCAGCCGCGCGGAGCTCCAGGACCTCGCCCTCCCCCTCCGGCAGGACCCGGTTGCACCACACGCACTTCCAGGGGAGCGCCCGCTGCATGTACGGCCGCGCCAGGCGGCGGTGCCCGACCATCAGGATCACGCCGGCCGCGAGCGAGAGCCCGACCGGCGCGGGATGCCGGACATAGAGGAACAGCACGACCGGGATGAACAGGAACAGCAGGACGCCGGTGATCTGGAGCCGCAGAGGGCGGGGCGGACAGGAGCTCATGAGGTGGCCGGATTATGGCACGGGTGGCTCGCGGCTTGCATTTCGGCAACTCGGAGCCTTCGGAGCGAATCCGGGTGCGTCGAGGGAGGTCGTGCAGCATGAAGCTGGTCATCTTCGGTCTGACGCTCAGCTCTTCCTGGGGGAATGGTCATGCGACGCTCTGGCGCGGTCTCTGCCGCGCCCTGTACCGCCTGGGACACCGCGTGGTCTTCTTCGAGCGCGACGTCCCCTACTATGCGTTCCAACGCGACCTCGTCGAGCTGCCGGGCACCGACCTGCGGCTCTACCCGGGATGGGAGGAGGCCCTGCCGCAGGCCCGGCGGGAGGTGGCGGACGCCGACGTGGCGATGGTCAGCTCCTATTGTCCGGACGGTATCGCCGCGACCGATCTGGTCCTCGACAGCGACGGGCCGCAGCGGGTGTTCTACGACCTCGACACCCCGGTGACCCTGGCGCGTCTCGAAGCGGGCGAGCCCGTGGCCTACATCGGCCCGCGCGGCCTCGCGGGGTTCGACCTGGTCCTCAGCTACACCGGCGGCGCCGCGCTCGCCGAGCTCCGCGAGCGCCTCGGCGCCCGGCGGGTCGCCCCCCTCTACGGCAGCGTCGATCCCGAGGCCCATTGCCCTTCCGGTCCGCTGCCGCAGTACCAGGGCGACCTCTCCTATCTGGGGACCTACGCGGCAGACCGCCAGCCGGCGTTGGAAAAATTGCTCCTCGAGCCGGCGCGGCGGCGGCCCGACCGCCGGTTCGTGATCGCCGGGGCGCAGTACCCGGAGGACTTCCCGTGGGGACCGAACGTCTGGTTCGTCCGCCACCTGCCGCCGGCCGACCATCCGGCGTTCTTCGCCTCGTCGCCGCTCACCCTGAACGTCACCCGGGCCGACATGGCCCGCAAGGGGTGGTGCCCGTCGGGCCGGCTGTTCGAAGCCGCGGCGTGCGGCACGGCCGCGCTCTCCGACACCTGGGAGGGGCTCGCCGACTTCTTCGAGCCCGGCCGGGAGATCCTGCTCGCCGGGACGGCCGACGAAGCGATGGACGCCCTCTCCCTGCCGCAGGAGGAGGTGGCCCGGATCGGCCGGGCGGCACGGGAGCGCGCCCTCGCCGAGCACACCGCGGCCCACCGGGCGCGGCAGATGCTCGACCTCCTGGAGGTGCAGGCATGAGCGTCTGGGGGATCGTGCCCGCCGCCGGCACGGGGAGCCGCATTCAGCCGCTGGCGTTCTCGAAGGAGCTCCTCCCGGTGGGGAGCCGCCGCGACGGCGAGACCGAGCGGCCGCGCGCGGTCAGCGAATACCTGATCGAGCGGATGATCCTGGGCGGCGCCGGCAAGATCTGCATCACGATCTCCCCGGGCAAGTCCGACATCATCGAGTACTTCGGCGGCCGCCTGGGCGAGGTGAGCCTCTGCTATGTGGTGCAGCAGCAGGCGCGCGGCCTTTGCGACGCCATCTTCCACGCTTTGCCGGTGATCGCCCCGGGCGACCAGGTGCTGGTCGGGCTGCCGGACACGGTCTGGTTCCCCGAGGACGGCTTCCGCCGGCTGCCGGAGGACCGGCTCGCGTTCCTTCTCTTTCCCGTCGAGCAGCCGGAGCTGTTCGACGCCGTGGTGACCACGCCCGACGGGCGCGTGCGGGAGATTCAAGTGAAGACCCGGCGGGCGAGCTCCTCCTGGATCTGGGGAGCGTTCCGCATGCCGGCCGCGGTGTTCCGGGAGCTGCACGCCCTGTGGAACGAGAGGGGGCAGAGCGACGCCTACATCGGCACGCTGGTCAACGCCTGGCTGGAGCGGGGAGGCGAGGCCCTGGGGGTCCGCGCCGGCGAGGCCTACGTCGACGTGGGCACCCTCCACGGATATCGCGAGGCCATCCAGCTCCTGGTCGCCGCGGGCGAGCCGGTTCCTGCCGGCAGGCAAGGGTGAGGTGCATGATCGAAGCCGTCAAGCTGTGGAACGAGCCCAACAACATGTCGCACTGGGATTTCGAGATCGATGCCGGCTGGACGCTCTTCTCCGAGATGGCCTGCCGGGCTGCCGACGCCGTGCGCGCCGAGAGCCCGGACCTGCCGCGGGTCCTCGGCGGCATCTCGCCGATCGACCCGTGCTTCATCCGCCTGATGAAGGACCGGGGGGTCCTCGACCACGTGGACGCCGTCGCCATCCACGGCTTCCCCCTGGACTGGAACCACTGGCAGATCCATGAGTGGCCGGACCTCCTCGGCGAGATCCAGGCGCTGACCGACCTGCCGGTCTGGGTGACCGAGGTCGGAGTCTCGACGTTCGGCGCCGAGGAGGTGCAGGTCTTCGGGCTCCGGCGCACGGCCGAGCTCCTCACCGGCCGCTCGCCACGCATCCACTGGTACAGCCTGTTCGACCTGCCGAAGGCGTGGCCGGCCACCACGCGCCACCGCGAGGCCGAGGGCTCGTCGTACTACCGGCATTTCTATATGGGGCTGATCCGCGAGGACGGAACGCCCAAGCTCGCGTGCAAGGACTTCGCGGATTTCACGCCCGAGCTCGGCATCTGCCAGTGGTTCCACTTCGAGGACCACCGGCTGGACGACGCCGTGCGCTGGATGCGCCGGCTCGGAGTCAGGAAGCTGCGCACCGGGCTCTCCTGGGCCGACAGCTTCCGGCCGGACGCCGACGCCTGGTTCGACCGCCAGATGCAGGCGCTCGACGAGTTCGACGTGACCCTGACCTACTGCTTCACGCCGGAGCACTGCGGCATCCGGCCGCACCACACCAGCCCGCCGCAGTGCCTGGAGGAGTTCGCCGACTTCTGCGCGCGCATGACGCGCCGCTACGCCCCGTCCTGATGAGCTTCCTAGAATAATTCTCAGCCCCCTCTCCCAACTCCTCCGATGGAGCCCAGGCCCGGGCTCCAACTAGCATCACCGAAGACTCGAAGCAGCCGAAAGGAGGACGCGCGTTGCACTGCGGATGGCACCAGGTGGCCTTCGAGCGGGAGATCTCAAGCGAGCTGGCGGCGGCGGCGATCGGCGACCGGCGCTTGATCCTGGTCCGCCGGCCGGACGGATGCGGGGCTTTCGAGGCGGCCTGCCCGCACCGGGGCGCCCATCTGGCGCACGGGGGGCGACTGGACGGCGATGCGGTGATCTGCCCCTTCCACGGCCGCCGCATCGGCCTGGGCGCGTCATCCGGGAGCCATTACCAGGTACACAGCTTCCGCACCCTGGCGATCGGAGGGTTGGTATTCGTCCTGCTCGACGAGCGGCACGACCACGGGTTCGCCGCTCTGATGGCCGAGCTCGATCGGACCCATTTCTTCGTGCCGGGGTTCACCCTCACGGCCCGCACCTCTCCCGAGCTGGTCATCGAGAACGGCTTCGACCGTGGCCATTTCCGCGCTGTCCACGGGCTCGAGAAGCGCCCCGATCTGCGGCTCCTGGCGGGCGACGACGGCGAGTTGGCCGTCGAGGGGATCTTCCTGACCAGCGGCGTCAACCCCTGGCAGACGGCTCCTGCGGTGGGGGAAAGCACGGAGATCCGGTTCTTCGCCCGGGTGTTCAGCCCGAATCTCTGCGTCACCCAGCTCGGCGAGGGCGAGGGGCAGTACCTCGTCCTGTCGGCGGCAAGCCCTGGAGCGGACGGCGGCGCCATCATCCGGGTCTCCCTGGCGGTTCCCGCTCGTAACGGCGCCGTCCCGGCGCCGGGCGTCATTCGGGCGCTGCTGCGCGACAGCCGGCTGGCCTATGAGCAGGACCTGACCATCTGGGAAAACCTGGTCCCCGGCGCCCCTTCCTGCTTAGCTCCGGACGATGACCTGGTGCAGGCTTTCCATGACTTCTCCCGGAGCTTCCTCTAGATCGCAGAGGCGCGCCCGCCGCGCCTGGCTTGGCGAGGGCGTGGCCGGCCGCATCGTCGAAGGTGGGGGCGAGACCGTGCTGTGGATCCACGGCTATACGCTCGACTCCAGCAGCTGGCGGGAGATCTGGCAGCGGCTGCCCGGCTGGCGGCACGTCGGGATCGATCTGCCGGGCCACGGCGGTACCCCGCCGCTCACCCCGGGCGAGACCCTGCCGCGCCTGGCGCACCACCTGCTCGCCGTGGCCGGCCGGCAGGAGGCGCGCCACCTCGTCGCTCTCTCCTTCGGGACCCTGGTGGCGCTCCAGATGGCCCTCGAGGCACCGGACCGATTCGCCTCGATCGCTCTCGCCGCGCCGACCCTGGGCGGCGGTCCCCAGGAGGAGGCGGTAGGCGAGCGCTATGGCGAGCTGGTCCAGCACTACCGCAAACGGGGCGCCGGCCATCATCTCCGGGACCTCTGGATGACCTCTCCGCCCGACCTCTTCAAGGGAGCGGCGGACCGCCCCGATCTCTGGCGAGCCCTGCGGCGCGTGGTGGGACGGCACGCCTGGACCGAGCTGAGCGACGGCTGGATCGCCCGGCTCGGCAAGGAGGTCCAGGCCGAGAGCGAGCTGCGCCGGATCAGCTCCTCCCTCCTCCTGCTGGTCGGCGAGCGGGAGATGCCTGCGTTCAAGCGCTCGGCCGAGCTGATCCGCCGCGCCGTGCCGCGGGCGCAGCGCCAGTACTTGCCGCGGGCCGGCCACCTGTGTCTGCTCGAGGATCCGGATCGGGCGCAGGCGGCGCTGACCGCGCATTTCCTGGCCAACCAGGCGAAAGATGGAGATGGAGCCGCATCTCCCCGTTGAATGGCAGGAGGCGCTCGCCTCCCTGAGCGCCGCCGCGCGGCTCTGGTGCCGCCGCGGCGCGCTCGATCTCGCCGTGGTCGACGCGGTCCGCCACCGCGCCCTCGCCTTCTCCCACCAACTCTATGCGGAGCGCATCCCGGTGTACCGGCGCCTGGCGGGCGACGGGGATCTCTTCGCCGCCGCCGACGTCGCGACTCTGGCAAGCGAGCTCATGCTCACCGGCGATGTCTTCAAATCCTACTCTCCCGCCTGGTTGGATGCAGGCGACTACGCCCGCCTGACCGACTGGCTCGGGGAGATCTGTATCCACCGCCCGGCCATCGATCTCGACGGCGTGAAGGATCTCCGCACCTGGCGGGCGCGGCTGCGTCGCGAGGAGATCTACGTGGGCTG
>DASPXX010000243.1:0-2839 GCA_035637095.1 Thermoanaerobaculia bacterium | reverse complement strand
CCGGGAGCTGGCGGGATTTGCCACGCCGACGCCGCTCGGCATCGGCAGCGCCGCCGCGGCCTCCGCAGGACTGGAGGGGCCGGGGCGGCGGCGGACCGACCTCTCCGTCGCCGCAACCGATGGGCTGCGCTCCTTCGCCCGGCGGTACCAGCTCACGCTCAACACCCTGGTGCAGGGGGCCTGGGGGCTCCTCCTCCATCGCTACAGCGGCGAGCCGGAGGTGGTCTTCGGCGCCGTCACCTCCGGCCGCTCGGCACCGGTGGCCGGGATCGAGGAGATGGTGGGGCTGTTCATCAACACCCTGCCGGCGCGGGTGAGCGCCCCTCCCACGGCGCGGCTGGCGGAATGGCTGCAGAGACTCCAGGAGAGGCAGGCCGAGATGCGCCAGTACGAGCACAGCCCGCTCTCCCAGGTGCACGGTTGGAGCGAGGTGCCGCGCGGCCAGCCGCTCTTCGACAGCATCCTGGTCTTCGAGAACTACCCGTTCGACGAGTCGGTCCGGGAGCAGGCCGGCCAGGGTCTGGGGGTTCGCCAGGCCGAGGTTTTGGAGCAGACCAACTTCCCGCTGACGGTGGCAGCGATTCCTCGCGCTCGACTGGGCCTGCAAACCTACTACGACCCCGTGCGCTGCGACGGGATGGGCGTCGAGCGGATGCTGCATCATCTGGAGAGCCTGCTCGCCGGCATGTCCGCCCATCCCGAAGCGATGCTGGACGCCCTGCCTCTCCTCGCGGCGGCCGAGCGCCATCAGCTCCTTGCCGAGTGGAACGGCGGCGTGGTCCTCGGCCGGGAGGAGCCGTGCTTGCACCGGTGGTTCGCGGCTCAGGTGGCCCGGACGCCGGACGCGGTCGCCGTGGTCTGTGCGGACGAGCGGCTGACCTACGCCGAGCTCGATGCTCGCGCCAACCGGCTGGCACGGCGGCTGCGGCGGCTCGGAGTCGAGCCGGAGGCGCGGGTCGGGATCTGCGTCGAGCGCTCCCTGGAGCTGGTGGTGGGGCTGTTGGGCATCCTCAAGGCCGGTGGCGCGTACGTTCCTCTCGATCCGTCCTACCCGCGGGAGCGCCTGGAGCACATCCTGCGGGATGCGCTCGGCGGGAGCTCGGCTCCCGTGCTGCTGACCGAGGAAGCCTTGGTGGACCTCTTCCTGCCGCAGCCCGCCGCGCTGCAGGTGATCTGTCTCGACAGGGACTGGGAGACGATTGCCGGAGAGAGAGGCGGGCCTCTGGCAGACGGCGCTCTGCCGGACGGCGCAGCGTACGTCATCTACACCTCGGGCTCGACCGGCGGGCCGAAGGGAGTCCTGGTCACCCACCGCAACGCGGCCCGGTTGTTCGCGGCGACCCACCCATGGTTCGGGTTCGACACCGGCGACGTCTGGACCCTCTTCCATTCCTACGCCTTCGACTTCTCGGTCTGGGAGCTGTGGGGCGCGCTCCTCTATGGCGGCCGTCTGGTCGTGGTGCCGCACCGCGTGAGCCGCTCGCCCGAGGACTTCTGGCGCCTGCTGGTCGACGAGGGGGTGACGGTGCTCAACCAGACGCCCTCGGCCTTCCGCCAGCTCGTCGAAGCCGAGAGCCAGGTCGAGGGCGGAGTCGACGGCCTGGCGTTGCGCTGGGTGATCTTCGGCGGCGAAGCGCTCGACCCTGCCCTCCTGGAGCCCTGGCTCGACCGTCACGGTGCCGCAGGCCCGCGGCTGGTGAACATGTACGGGATCACCGAGACCACCGTCCACGTCACCTACCGTCCGCTCTCCGCGGCCGATCTGCGGGCCCCCCGGGGCGGTCCCATCGGTGGCCCCATTCCAGACCTGCGCGTCGACCTCCTCGACCCGTCCCTGCGCCCGGTGCCGTTCGGGTTGCCGGGGGAGGTCTACGTCGGTGGCGCGGGCCTCGCCCGCGGCTACCTGGGACGGCCGGAGCTGACCGCCGCGCGCTTCGTGCCGGACCCCTTCGGCGCCCTGTGGCAGGAGCCGGGAGCCCGTCTGTACAAGACGGGAGACCTGGCGCGCTATCAGCAGGACGGAGACCTCATTTTCCTCGGACGAGCGGATGACCAGGTCAAGATCCGCGGCTTCCGCATCGAGCTGGGGGAGATCGAAGCGGCGCTCGCCGGGTATCCCGGGGTGCAGCGGACGGTGGTTCTGGTGCGGCGCAACGAGCGCGGCGAGGCGCGTCTGGTGGCCTGCGTCGTCCTGGAGCTGCCCGGGGGCGGGAGTCCGGCCGCCGAGCTGCGTCGCTTCCTGAAGGACCGGTTGCCGGAGCACATGCTGCCGGCGTCTTTCATCTTCCTCGCGGCTCTACCTCTGCTGCCGAACGGCAAGGTGGACCGGCGGGCCCTGGCGCGGCTGGAGGCGGTGCCGGAGTGGCGGGGCGCCGCGGCCGGGAGCGATGCGGAGGTTGAGCGGACGCCGGTCGAGGAGGTCCTGGCGGGGATCTGGGAGCAGGTGCTGGGCCTCGACCGGGTGGGAGCCCACGACAACTTCTTCGAGCTCGGCGGCGACTCGATCTTGAGCATCCAGGTCATCTCCCGGGCGCGGCAGGCGGGGCTGCACCTCGCCCCCCGACATCTCTTCGAGCATCCGACGGTCGCCGGGCTGGCGGCGGTGGCGGAGGCGTCCTCGGGCCGGCCGGTCGACGTCGCACCGGTGGCCGGGCCGGTGCCCCTGACGCCGATCCAGCGGTGGCTCTTCGAGCAGGACCTGCCTCACGTCGAGCACTTCAACCAGGCACTCCTGCTGGAGGTCGCGCCGCTCGCAGCGGGAGAGAGGCTGGACCCTGTCCTCGTCCGGCGTGCCGTCGAGCTCCTGCCGGCGCACCACGATGCGCTGCGCCTGCGCTTC
>DASPXX010000242.1:0-11988 GCA_035637095.1 Thermoanaerobaculia bacterium | reverse complement strand
CCATCCGTCGGTGCGCGACTGCGCGGTCCTCGCCCGCGAAGGCGCCCTGGTCGCCTATACGGCCGGCGGCTCGGATGCCGCGGCCCTGCGGAGCTTTCTGGGAGAGCGCCTCCCCGATTACATGGTGCCGACCGCCTGGGTCGCCCTGGAGTCCCTGCCCCTGACTCCCAACGGCAAGATTGACCGCAGAGCCCTGCCGGCTCCGGAGAGGGCATCCGGCCCGGAGCACCTCGGTCCGCGGGACGACCTGGAATGGCAGGTCGTGCGGATCTGGGAGGAGGTGCTGGGCGTCCACCCGGTGGGTGTCCGCGACGACTTCTTCAGCCTGGGAGGCCACTCGCTGCTCGCGGCGCGGCTGACCCTCAGCCTGCGCCAGCGCCTCGGCCGGAGCCTCCCCCTGGCCGCGGTCCTCCGCCATCCGACGGTCGAGGGCCTGGCCGCCCTCCTCCGCCAGGAGATCGGTCCTCTCCCCCGTTCCCCTCTCGTCGAGCTCGCCCCCGGCGACGGAAAGCCTCTCTTCCTCATCCACCCGGTGGGCGGCGAGGTTCTCTGCTACGTCCCGCTGGCCCGCCGCCTGGGCCGCCCCGTCCAGGGCCTCCAGGCACCCGAGGAGAGCCTGACGACTCTCGAAGAGATGGCGGACCTCTACCTGCGCCACGTCCGCGCAGCCCAGCCGGAAGGTCCCTATGCCCTCGGCGGCTGGTCGCTGGGTGGGGTGGTGGCGTTCGAGATGGCCCGCCAGCTCGAAGCTCGAGGAGAGACCGTAGAGAGAGTCGTCCTGATCGACTCGTTCGCTCCCGGCGCGACGGCGGAGGAGCCGCTCTCCGGAGGCGCGCTGGTCGCCTCCTTCACCCACGACCTGGCGCGCCTCCTCGGCCTCGGTCTCGCGGGAGCGCCGGCCGGGCTCGCCGGGTTGGAGACGGACGCGGCGCTGCGCAGGCTGTGCGAGCAGGCGCAAGGGATGGGGATCCTGCCTCCGGGGATGGAGCTCGCGGATCTCGAGCAGCGCTTTTCGACTTTCGCCGCCAATCACCGCGCGATGGCCCGCTACAGGGGAGGCCCCGCCAACGCTCCCCTGCTCCTCATCCGCGCCGGCGAGCCGGCCTCCGGAGAGCCCGACCGCGGCTGGAGCCGGCTGAGCGGGAATCCCGTCGAGGTGGACGAGATTCCCGGCGATCACTACGCGCTCCTGCGGGAACCCGCGGTGGAGCGCCTCGCTTCTCTCCTGCGCGAGCGGGCAAGGATGGCGAGCGCCTAGGAGAGCAGGATCTCCTTCTCACCGAAGAGCCGCTCGGACTGGATGCCGCGGCTGCGGCAGTCCTCGATCAGCTTGTTGGATGCGATGATCGGGTTCGACTGCTCCGTGTACTTGACGCTCATGATGTAGTTTAGCCAAGGCTCCTGGCCCATGGCGTAGACATAAGCATCTTTGCAATGGAAGCGGTTGACGATCTCGATGCCGCGCTCGAAGTTCGAGCCGGCCAGCCGCCGTGACTGGTCCATCTTGCGCTCGACGGGCTGGGTGATCAGCGGGCCGTAGAGCCAGGTCAGAGGCGCTCCGTCGCACTCCATGCCGAGGAACAGCGCGTCGACGTCTCCCACCAACTCGTGGACATGGTCGTAGAGCCGGCTCTCGATGTTGCAGGAATCGGCGGCGAAGAGCAGGGAATGCCGGCCGAGCCGGCAGAGATAGGCCAGCTTGGTCCGGATGTTCAGGTCCGCGTGCTCGCCCAGGAAGGGCAGGCCGGTGATGGAGCCGCCGGGAAGGTCCAGGGACTCCATCTCGTCGAGCTCCACCACGTTCGGGAACCCGATCTGCCGCATCATCAGCCTGAGGGAGGGGTCTTGCAGGGCGCCGCCGCCCGAGCGCGGGACCACGAGAGTGCGCACCTTGTGGCGGAGCTGCAGCATGGTCTCGAACAGGATGTGGTCCTGGTGGTTGTGCGTGATCAGCGCGTAGTCGACGACCTCCGGCAGGTCCTCATAGGTATAGCGCGAGATGTCGTTTTCGTAGGTGTAGCTGAGGACGGGGTCGAGCAGGATGCTGACGCCGCCGGTTTCGACCAGGATGCAGGCGTGGCCGAAATAGCGCCAGCGGACGCCCGAGCCGCTGTAAGGCTCGTAGGGCCGCGGGGGCTCGGGCGTGAGGAAGGCGGCGAAGCGCTCGTCCTGCTCGTCCGGGAGCTCCAGCGCCTCCTTGATGCGGGCGAAGGTCTGGGGAGTCCGCTTCATCCGGAACAGCTCATCGATCCCCGGGTGATGGAAGGGCAGGCGCAGGTTCACGTCGCCATCCTCCTCCAGGCGGGGCGTGCTGAGCACGAACGGCCGGTCGTCTTTGTTGATGCGCGACAGCATGAGGCTCTGCGCCGACGGCACGTAATACGGGCTGCGGTAGAGGAGCGGCTCGATGAGCCGGAACGACGGCTGGTTGTTCAGGTCGTAGACCAGCTCGACGTATCCCCGCAGGCGCTCCGGGATCTGGGCGTAGAGCGGCTCGAGGGTGTAGCCTTTCGCCTGGCTGCGCAACAGGCCGTCGAGACGGTGGATGGAATCCGAGAGCTCGACCATCTGCGCCCGGTCACGCTTGAGGTCGTCGATCAGACCCTTGATCTGCTCGACCCGGGGCTCGGGATAGTCGATGAAGGGACCGCCGAGCATCGCCGGGTTCTTGACCGCGGCGGTGTGGACCTGGGGCGCCTTGACGTAAGACTCCATGATCTTGAGGTGCCTTCCCGTCATGTTGAGCGCCGCCGTCGCGGGAGGGATCAGGTGCGACCATGCGTACCAGTGGTCGACCAGGGGTTCCACGACCACGTTGGGCCGCAGGTAGAGCTTCTCGGCAGTCATGATATCGACTCCAAAAGAAGGATTGATGTGTTCACTCCTTGAACGTCGCGTCGTGGAGCTCTCGCGCGGCGCGGTTGCCGGACATCACGGCGCCTTCCATCTGGCGGCAGAGGTGCGAGGTGTGCTCTCCCCCGAAGTAGACGCGGCCTTCGGGCTTGGCGAGCTCCGGCATCCATTCGCTGAGCTGGCCGGGCTTCCACCAGGGATAACCGCCGCCGGCCCAGGGATCGTTGTGCCAGCTCACCGAGGCGCCCCCCTCGACGTAGCCGCTGAAGCCGGGGTAGACCTTGTCCATGTTCTCGGCGGCGAAGGCGATCTGCTGATCGAGATCCATCGCGCCGACCGCCACCGATTCCGGGCCCCGGATGTGGGACTCGATGATGCCGCGCGGCCCCAGGCCGTCGGGACGGGCCATCGGGTGCTCGGCCACCAGCTTGATCGGCAGGTCCGTGACGGCGTTGCCGACCAGCTTCATGTCGTCCCGCCAGAAGCGCCGCCGGGCCTGCATGAAGATCCGGGTCACCGGTGCGTACTCGAGGTCCTCGAAGATCCGGCGCTTGCGCTCCGGCAGCGTCGGCGTGAACTCGATCTTGCGCAGCACCGGCACCGGCGCCGTGCTGACCAGGTAGTCGCCCTCCAGCGTCCGCTCGGCTCCGTTCTGGACGAAGACGGCGCGCACCTTGCCGTTCTCCTGGATGATCCGGGTCACCGGCGCGCCGTACCAGATGCGGTCCTGCAGGGACTTGGCGAACGCCCGCGGCAGCGCGTCGCAGCCGCCCTCGAAGAAGTGCTGGTTGCCGCCGCCCATGTTGAAGAGGCGGAAGTCCGAGGCCAGGCGGTGGAGGGCCGAGCCCGTCCTCCAGCCATAGCCGACGCTCACCAGATGGGACAGGAACTCGACGGCCTCGTCGGACGCCCCCTGGCTCTTCATGAAGTCGGCCACGGTCATCTGGTCGTAGCGCTTGAAGCGCTGGATGTCCCAGTCGAGGGCGGTGACGTCGCCGAGCTCGTCGGCCGCGGGTGCCAGATACTTCATGTAGATCCCGACGAAGTCGAGCTTCCTCTCCTCCGGCGTGAGGTCGTACGGCCACTCGGTGCCGGGCTGGATCAGGAGGCGCTTGCCGCGCACGTAGAGGGGCGTGTCCAGACGCTCCATCCGCGGCGACACCAGGGGGAGCTTGAAGACCTCCGCATAGTGCTTCATGTGCCGGGCGCTGTCCGGGAAATCCATCGCCCCCGCCTCGGCCCAGAGCCCGTCGGAGAACGGGCTGCGCAGCGTGTGGACGCGCCCGCCGGGACGGGTCTGCGCCTCCAGCACCGTCACGTCGTGGCCCCAGGAGCCGAGCTCATAGGCGGCGGAGAGGCCGGCCAGACCCGCTCCGACGACGATCACCTTCCGCGGCTTCGTCGCGCGCGGCGGCGTCGGATCCGGAATGGCCGGAGCGGGCGCCGCCGGAGTCATCTGGGCGGCCAGGCGCGAGAAGGCCGAAAGGGTGGGAAGAGACAGGGCGGCATGCTTCAACAGCGTGCGGCGGGACAGATTGGAGAACATGGCCATGGCATCAGTTCCTCGTCGGGCAAAAAGAGCCTGGTGAGCATAGACCAATGAGCTGAGGGGGGACAAGCGATTCCGATGTCGTGGCTACCTCGCGGCGCGTAAGAGCTGCGGCGCTCACCTTTGTTTCTGGATGGGACCTCAAGAAGAGATCGAGCAGATCTATCCCCTGTCGCCGCTGCAGCAGGCGATGCTCTTCCACACCCTGATGGTCCCGGGCTCGGGAGTCTACGTGCTGCAGACGAGCCTGCGGCTGACTGGCTGGCTGGACGCCGCAGCCCTCGATTGGGCGTGGCGGCAGATCGTCGCTCGCCATGGCATCCTGCGCACCGCCTTCTTCTGGGACGGTCTGGAGAAGCCGGCGCAGGTGGTCTACCGCCAGGCGGAGCTGACGGTCGAGCGCGCGTCGTGGCACGGTCTCGAGCCCGGCGAGCAGCGCGCCCGTCTCGCGCGTTTTCTGGAGTCCGACCGGGAGCGCGGCTTCGACCTGTCCGCGGCGCCGTTGATGCGCCTGACCCTGATCGAGCTGGGTCCGCAGGAGCACCAGCTGGTCTGGACCCAGCACCACCTGGTGGTCGACGGCTGGTCGCAAGGCCAGGTGATCAGGGAGCTGTTGGCCGCTTATGCAGCCTTCTGTAAGGGCTCTGCCGGCGGGGAGCTGCGGATGGAGAGGCCGCGCGGCTACCGCGAGTACATCGCCTGGCTGCAGCGGCAGGACCTCGGACGGGCGGAGTCCTTCTGGCGCGCACACCTGGCCGGGTTCACCACACCCACTTTCGTCGCGAACGGGAACGGCAGGGGTGGCTCGGGGGAGGGGCCGACGCTCCGCGAGGCGCGGCGGCAAGACCTCGCGCTGTCGGCGGCGGCGAGCGCGGCGCTGCGCGCGGCGGCGCGGCGGCATCGCCTGACCCTGAGTACCCTGATGCAGGGAGCGTGGGCCCTGCTGCTCGCCCAGGCGACCGGCCGGGAGGACGTGGTCTTCGGCGCGACCGTGGCAGGGCGGCCGGCGGACCTGCCGGGCGTCGAGACGATCGTGGGCCCGTTCATCAATACCCTGCCGCTGCGGGTTGAGGTGAGGCCGGAGCGCCGGCTCTGGGAGTGGTTGGCCGGGCTCCAGAAGAGTCTGGTCGAGATGCGCCGCTACGAGCACGCGCCCCTGGTGGAGATGCAGAGGTGGAGCGAGCTGCCGGGCGGTGTGCCGCTGTTCGACCACGTCCTGGTGTTCGAGAACCTGGCGCTGCCGGAGGAATTGTCGCGATCGCTGCCGGAGCTGGAGATCGTGGAGGAGGAGGCGAGCTCTCTGGCCAACTATCCCCTGATGGTCGTGGCTCTCCCCGGCCGCGAGCTGAGGCTGTCGCTGCGCTATGACGCGGGCCGTCTCGAGGCCACCGAGGTGGCCCGGATGCTCGAGCGTCTGGCGCGCCTGCTGACGGGACTGGCGGAGGACCGGGACGGAGCTCTGGAGGACCTGCCGTTGCTGCTGGATGGAGAGCGGCAGCTGCTGCTGTGGGAGCACAACGACACGCGGCGCGAGGACGGCTGCGAGGCGAGTCTCCCTGCGCTGTTCGCGGCACAAGCGGCCGCCTCGCCGGAGGCTCCGGCGGTGGTGGAGGCGGACGGGGAGGTGTGGACCTACCGCCGGCTGGATGAGGCGTCGAGCCGCTTGGCCCGCCACCTCCTGGCGCGGGGCGTCGAGCCGGGAGCCCGCGTGGCGGTGGCCATGGAGCGCTCAGCCGAGCTGATCGTGGCGCTCCTGGCGGTCCTCAAGACCGGAGCCGCGTACGTACCGCTCGATCCGGACCTGCCGGAGGAGCGCCGCGCCTTCGTGCTCCAGGACACCGGCGCCGCGGTGGCGGACCAGGAAACCCTGGCCGCGCCTGTTTCCTTGGAGTCTTTGCCGTCCTTGCCGTCCTTGGGGTCCGGGGGGCTCCTCGCCTACATCATCTACACCTCAGGCTCTACGGGTAAGCCCAAGGGCGTGGCCGTGTCGCACCGGGCCGTCGTGATCCTGGTGCGGGAGAGCGAGGAGCTGCGGCTGGGACCGGAGGACCGGCTGGCCTTCAACGCCAACCCCAGCTTCGACGCGACCACCTTCGAGATCTGGGCGGCGCTGCTCTCCGGCGCCTGCCTGGTGGTGATCTCGCGCGACCTCCTGCTCGATCCCGTGGCCCTGGCCGAGCATCTGGAGCAGCAGCGGGTGACGGTGCTGCACCTCACCGCAGCCCTGTTTGCGCAGGTGGCGCGGGAGGCGCCGCAGGCTCTGTCCCGGCCGCGCCTCGTGCTTTTCGGCGGCGAGGCCTCGGCGCCGGCCGCGGTCGCCCGAGCTCTGGAGGCCGGCCGGCCGCGGCGGCTGCTGCAGATGTACGGTCCGACCGAGCGCACCACCTTCGCCACCTGGCAGCCGGTCACCTCGGTACCGCCGGGGGCTGTGACGGTGCCGATCGGCCGGCCGCTGGCCAATACCACCGCGCACGTGCTCGACCGCTGGCAGCGGCTCGCGCTCCTGGAGCAGACGGGGGAGCTGTTCCTCGGTGGAGGTGGTCTCGCCTGGGGGTATTGGAACCGTCCGGATTTGACCGCGGAGCGGTTCGTGCCCGATCCGTGGAGCGCCGAGCCGGGCGGCCGGCTCTACCGCACGGGCGACCTGGTGCGCCGGCGGGAGGATGGCGTGCTGGAGTTCCAGGGGCGCATCGACACCCAGGTCAAGATCCGCGGCTTCCGCATCGAGCCCGGCGAGGTGGAGGCGGTGCTGGCCGAGCATCCGGGCGTGCGGGAGTGCGCCATCGTCGTCCGGGAAGGCCGCCTCGTGGCCTACGTCGCGCCGGACCTGGAAATGGAAGACGACGGTCTCACCGAGGCGTCCCTGCGCGAGGACCTGCGGAGAACGCTGCCGGACTACATGGTGCCGTCGGCGTTCGTGTTCCTGGAGACCCTGCCGCTGACCCCCAACGGCAAGGTGGACCGCAAGGCGCTGCCGGCGCCGGAGCGGCTCGGCGCCGCCGCGGGCTCGGGAGAGCCGTCGACGCCGGCCGAGTCGATCCTGGCGGGGGTCTGGGCGGAGGTCCTGGGGCGCGAGCGGGTGGGCGTCCACGACAACTTCTTCGAGCTGGGCGGCGACTCGATCCTCTCGATCCAGGTGGTCTCGCGCGCCCGCCGGGCAGGGCTCTGGCTCTCCCCGCGCGACCTGTTCCAGAACCAGACCGTGGCCGAGCTGGCGGCGGTGACGCGCACGGAGTCCGGAGCGCCGGCTGCAGAGGAGGAGGGGGGCGATGTCCCGCTGACCCCGATCCAGCAGTGGTTCTTCGATCTGAACCTGGAAGACCTCCACCACTACAACCAGGCCCTGGTGCTCGGCCTGCGCGAGCGGGTCGATCCGGAGAGGCTGGAGCAGGCCCTGTCCGCCGTGGTGGCGCACCACGCCGCTCTGCGCTTCCGCTATGTCCGCGAGGACGGTGGGGGGCGGCAGAGACCGGCGGAGACGGTGGTCCCGCTGGAGCAGGTGGATCTCTCCGCGCTTCCCGCGGCGCAGAGGAGCGCGGCGCTCGAAGCAGAAGCCGCGCGCCTCCAGGCGAGCCTGGACATCGAGCGCGGGCCGCTACTGCGCGTTGCGCTCTTCGATCTCGGGAAGGCGGGCCAGCGGCTGCTCCTCATCTTCCATCACCTGATCGTGGACGGCGTCTCCTGGCGCATCCTGCTCGATGACCTGGGGACCGCCTACCGCGGCGGCGAGCTGCCGCCGGTCGTCACCTCGCTGCGGCAGTGGGCGGCGCAGCTCGGCGAGCTCGAAGCCGGAGAGGTGGTCGATCGCCGCGAAGGGACCGGCACCGTGGCCTCGGCGCGCCATCTGGTGGCGGAGCTCGATGCGGAGGAGACCCGGGCGCTGCTTCAGGACGTGCCGGGGATCTACCGCACGCGGATCAACGACGTCTTGCTGACCGCGCTCCTCCAGGCCTTCGCCGCCTGGACCGGCGAGCCGCGCCTGCTGGTCGACCTCGAAGGGCACGGCCGCGACGAGGTATCTGAAGACATCGATCTGTCGCGCACCGTGGGTTGGCTGACCGAGATCTCCCCGGTGCTCCTGGAGCTCGATCCCCGGGAGAGCGATCCGGGCGAGCGGCTGAAGTCGGTCAAGGAGCAGCTCCGCGCCGCGCCCAAGGGCCTCCGGCCGGCGGCGCAGGTGGTCTTCAATTATCTCGGGCAGCTCGACCGCGGTCTCGCGGACGATGGGCTGTTCGTGCCGGCGGCCGAATCCGCGGGTCCGGCGCAGAGCCCGCGCCAGGCGCGCCCCTGGCTGCTGGAGGTCAACGGCGGCGTCGCGGGCGGCCGCTTGCGGCTGACCTGGACCTACAGCGAAAACCGCCATGCGGCGCGCACGATCCAGGGGCTCGCCGACCGCTTCCTCGGTGCGCTGCGCGCTCTCATCGCGCACTGCCGTACGGCCGAGCCGGGCTTCACCCCGTCGGACTTCCCGGAGGCGCGGGTCACCCGCAAGGACCTGGACCTGCTCCTCGCCGGGCTCGGCGAGCGGCGGCAGGAGATCGAGACCGTCTACGAGCTGTCGCCGATGCAGCAGGCGATGCTCTTCCACAGCTTGTACGCGCCGGGCTCGGGGGTCTACGTCGTCCAGATCAGTCTGCGGCTTTCGGGTCAGCTCGATACGGACGCCTTTCTCAGCGCCTGGCGGCGCGTCATCGAGCGCCACGGCGTGCTGCGCACGGGCTTTGCCTGGGACGGGCTGGAGAAGCCGCTCCAAGTGGTTTTCCGGCAGGCCGAGCTGGAGGTGCGGCGCGAGTCGTGGGCCGAGCTGACCGCGGAGGAACAGAGCGGCCGGCTCGCGGCATACCTGGAGGCGGACCGGGAGCGCGGATTCGATCTCACCGCGGCGCCTCTGATGCGGCTGGCGCTGTTCGATCTGGGGCCGGACGCGTGGCAGCTCGTCTGGACCCAGCATCACATCCTGAGCGACGGCTGGGCGCAGGGTCAGCTGCTGGGCGAGCTGTTCACCTGCTACGGCGCCTTTGCCGCGGGACGGGAGCCGTCGCTCTCCCGACCGCGGTCCTTCCGGGAGTACGTCGCCTGGCTGCAGCGGCAGGACCTGGCGGAGGCGGAAGCCTTCTGGCGCCGGCGGCTCGCCGGGTTCGCGGCTCCCACCCTGCTCGCGGGAGAGGAGGCGCGGGGCGCGTCCGGTGTCCCCGCATTGCGGAGGCGGCACTCCGGTCTCCCGGCGGCGATCTCGGCCGGCCTGCGCGAGGTGGGCCGGCGGCACCATCTGACGCTCAACACCCTGGTGCAGGGGGCCTGGGCACTGGTCCTCGCCCAGGCCACCGGCGGCGCCGAGGTGGTCTTCGGCAGCACGGTGGCCGGCCGGCCGCCGGAGCTTCCGGGGGTGGAGTCGATCTTCGGCCTGTTCATCAACACCCTGCCGGTGCGGGCAACGGTCGAGCCGGATCTGCGGCTGCTGCCCTGGCTGGCTGATCTCCAGGCGCACCAGGTGGAGGCGCGGCACTACGAGCACGCGCCGCTCCACCAGGTGCAGGCGTGGAGCGAGCTGCCTGCCGGGGCGGCGCTGTTCGATCACGTCCTGATCTTCGAGAACCAGCCGCTGGGAGCCGCCGTAGCCCAGGGACTGCCGGGCGTCGAGATCGCGCAGCTTTCGACCCGCGAGCAGACGAACTATCCGCTGAGCCTGGCCGTCTTCCCGGGAACCGAGCTGCTGCTGGACGTGATCCATGACACCGGCCGCATCGACGCGGCCATGGCCGCCCGTCTGGTGGAGCGCCTGGAGACACTATTGCGGGCGTTTTCCGAGGCTCCGGATCGCGCGCTCAGTGAGCTGCCGTCGCTGCTCGACGGCGAGCGCCACCAGCTCCTCTGGGAGCACAACGACACGCGGAGCGTCTTCCCACGCGAGGCGAGCCTGCCGGCGCTCTTCTCCGCCCAGGTGGCTGCGTCACCGGAAGCGCCCGCGGTGGTGGCGGAGGACGGGGAGGTCTGGACCTACCGCCGGCTGGACGAGGAGTCGACGCGCCTGGCCCGGCACCTCGTGGAGCGAGGTGTCGAGCCGGGAGCGCGGGTGGGGGTGGCGATGGAGCGCTCAGCCGAGCTGATCGTCGCGCTCCTCGGCATCCTCAAAGCCGGGGCCGCCTACGTGCCGCTCGATCCGGGCCTGCCGGAGGAGCGCCTCGCGTTCATCCTGGAGGACACCGGAGCGCAGGTGGTGCTGGCGAAGAACGACGCACTGTTCTTGGAGTCCCTGGAGACCTTGCCGTCCTTGGCCCCTGAGGGTCTGGCCTACATCATCCACACCTCGGGCTCGACCGGCCGGCCCAAGGGCGTGGCCATCTCGCACCGGGCGATCCTGCGCCTGGTCCTGGGGAGCAACTACCTGACACTCCAGCCGGGCGACCGGCTGGCATTCAACGCCAACCCCAGCTTCGATGCGGCCACCTTCGAGATCTGGGCGACGCTGCTCTCGGGCGCCGCCCTGGTGGTGATCCCGCGCGACCTGTTGCTTGCTCCCGCCGCCCTGGCCGAACGCCTGGAGCGCGAGCGCGTGACCGTGCTCCACCTGACCGCGGCCCTCTTCGCCCAGGTGGCGCGCGAAGCGCCGGAGACCCTCTCCCGGCCGCGCGTCGTGCTGATCGGCGGCGAGGCCTCGGCGCCGGCCGCGGTCGCCCGCGCGTTGGAGGACGGCCGGCCGCAGCGGCTGCTCCAGATGTACGGCCCCACCGAGAGCACCACCTTCGCCACCTTCCAGCACATCACGGAGGTGCCGCCGGGGGCTGCGACGGTGCCGATCGGCCGGCCGCTGGCCAACACCACCACGTACGTGCTCGATCGCTGGCAGGATCTCGCATCCCTGGAGCAGAAGGGCGAGCTGGTCCTCGGCGGCGAGGGGCTGGCCTGGGGCTACTGGAACCGTCCGGAGCTGACCGCGGAGCGCTTCGTGCCCGATCCTTGGAGCGCAGAGCCGGGTGGCCGCCTCTACCGCACGGGCGACCTGGTGCGCCGGCAGCCGGACGGAGCGCTGGAATTCCAGGGACGGATCGACAGCCAGGTCAAGATCCGCGGCTTCCGCATCGAGCCGGGCGAGGTCGAAGCGGTGCTCGGCAGCCATCCGCAGGTGCGCGAGTGCGCGGTCGTGGTGCGCGAGGACGTGCCGGGGTCGCGGTTGCTGGTGGCCTATGTGGTTGGGGAAGGCAGGGACAGCCTGCGCGGCTTCCTGCAAGAGCGGCTGCCGGAGTACATGGTGCCGTCGGCCTGGGTGTTCCTGGCGGCGTTGCCGCTGACGCGCAACGGCAAGGTGGACCGCAAGGCGCTGCCGGCACCGGTGCGCTCGGGAGAGAGCCCTGCCGCACCCGCGGACCCAGTCGAGGAGCTGGTGGCCGGGATCTGGAGCGAGGTGCTCGGAGGTGACTCGAAGGGGCGGGTCGGGCCTGACGACGACTTCTTCGCCCTGGGCGGGCACTCGCTGCTGGCCACCCAGGTGATGTCGCGCCTGCGCGCGGTGCTCGGGGTGGAGCTGCCGCTGCGCCGGCTGTTCGAAGCCCCGACGGTGGCGGCGCTGGCGCGGGAGGTGCGCGCGG
>DASPXX010000241.1:0-26953 GCA_035637095.1 Thermoanaerobaculia bacterium | reverse complement strand
GAGCTGGACGTCTACGTCGTCGATCCCCTGATGCGCGACCTGGTCGGGCACGACCGGCAGCCGTCGGCGTTCCTGGTCTATCTGTACCTGTGGAAGTGCACCGACGGGGCGCAGCAGGTGAGCGAGCCGATCAGCCTGCGGACGCTCTCCGAGTGCACGGGCCTGTCCAAGCGGGCGGTCCAGGAGGCGATCGGAAGCCTGGAGAAGCGGCGCCTGGTCGTGGTGCACCGCGCGCACCCTCTGGCGGTGCCTGCGTACGAGGTGCTGCGGCCCTGGCGCCGGGAATGACTGCCGTCACTTCGGCGTGCTCGCCTGGTGGTCCCCGGCCAATGCCTCGCGGGCCTGCGTCAGCACCTCGGGATCTGCGGCGGCGGTGGTCAGCTCCTCCAGGGTCTGGCGCCAGGCCGGATCGCTGCAGTCGCGGAGCGCGAGTCCTTTGCCGAGGATCAGCCAGTCCCGCCCGGCGGTTGCGGCCGGTGCCGCCGCGAGAGCCTGGGTGAAGACGTCGACGGCTTCCCGGCAGCGGCCGCGGGTGCGCAGCACACGCCCCAAGGTGTCGAGGGCGAGGTGGGGATCGGGCCCGCCGGCGGCCACCGCGCGCCGCGCCATCTCCTCGGCCTCGGCGAGCCGCTCGGGCTGCTCCAGAAGGAGCCACGCCAGGTTGTTGAGCGCATCGGCGTTCGCGGGGTCGAGCTCGAGCGCGCGCTGGTAGGCCGCCTCGGCCAAGGCGGCCTCGCCGCGCCCGGCCTCGGCATTCCCCAGGTCGGTCCACAGGAGCACCGAGCGGGGATCGTCTTCGAGCAGCTTTCGATAGAGCGTCACCGCCTCTTCGGCGCGGCCGGCGGCCTCGAGGGCCACCGCGTATCGGAGAGCGTTCTTCTGGGCGGCTGCCCGCACGCCGGGATCGCCGGGCGCGATCAGCAGGGTCGTGCGCCGCGTCGACCGCCAGGCATAGTCGAGGCGCTCGAACGTCGTCCAGCGCTGCTTGCCGTCGCCGAGCTGCACGCGGAGCAGCTTTCTGGAGCGCTCGATGCCATCGACCACCACATAATGGTAGAGGTCGTTCCGGTTCCCCGGAGCATTGAGCACCTGGAGCATCAGGATGACCGGCCGGCCTGCCAGCAGCTCGCGCTCGACGAGCTCCGGAGTCCCCTCGACCAGCCGGGCGTCATAGCCCCTGCGGCGCGCCTCCAGCACGAGGTCGAGCGTGACGACTCCCTCGTGGCGCCCCTTGGGCAGCACCTTGTCGAGCTCCTCGAGAGAGACCGGTGGGCCGTAGTAGCTGAGCACGGCCGACAGGCTGCCGGCGCCGCAGCTCTTCAGGCCGAAGCTCTGCACCGGCACGCCTGTCAGGACATGGGCTCCGCGACCCGGAGCCGGGATTTTGGGAGCGTAGGCGACGCAGCCGCCTGCCGCGAGCGCCGCGGTCAGGAGCAACGCCGCCCACCGAGCGGTGGATGGTCGCACAGCCGCCTCTAATTAGCGACCGCGACGATCGCGACCACGATCAGAACGGCGATGAGGACCCAGATGTACATGGGCTGCCCTGCCGCCTGCAGCTGATCCGTCTGCGCTGCCAGGGTGCTGAGCTCCTGGGGGGAGAGCTGGGCGAGCCGTTCATTCACCTCGTCGCGGGTGAAGCCCTGGCCCGCGAGGACCGCCATGACCTCCTTCTGATCGAGGACGGCGTTGAGGGCGGCCAGATCGCTCGCCCTTTCGGTGAGGGCCTGATCGGCAGCCGTCTTCGAGGGCGCCGGCAGCGCTTGAGCCGGCGCCGTGAACGCCACGGCCAGCGCGAGGACTCCGAGCCCGAGGATGACAAGGCGATGCAGCGACGTGTGCATGAGATCCTCCTTGCAGAATGTCGGCCCCCGCGCCCACACAGCCGCCGGGGCACCGCGTTGTTCATGTTTTGCCATCTGCAAATCTTGTGCCCCGAACCGTGCCTTTCCGCCGCATCGCGTCCTTTTCTAGAATGGCTCTGGAGGAGGCCGGAGATGAGCATTCGCGTCGTGCGACTCGGAAGCGAGCGGGCAGAAGGTGAGGGGCTGCGGATCGGCACCGTGCGGAGGCCGCCGCGGGGAGTGCCGAAGGAGCGTTATTCGGCGGAGAGCTGGTACGACGTGTGGCTCCCGAACCTGGCGCCGAGCGCCGAGCTGGTCAAGGAAGCGCAGGCCGCCACCACGCCTCGCGACTGGGAAAAGTTCAAGCGGAAATACCGGGCGGAAATGGCGGCTCCGGAGAATACGAGGGTCCTCGACCTCCTCGCAGCTCTCTCGCACCAGACGAGCTTTTCGGTCGGGTGCTACTGCGAGGACGAGGCACACTGCCACCGCTCGGTCCTGCGCGAGATTCTGGCCGAGCGGGGGGCCGAGATCACGTGATCGCTCAGTGGTGCCGCAGGCTCTCCACCAGAGCCTTGATCCGGTCGGTCACGCCGGCGGACAGCGACTCGGGCGGGGGTTGCCGGAGCAGGCGCACTTTCCCCTTTTTTTCCACGATCTCGGCGTGGGAGCTTCCCTGCTCGTCGCGCCAGCAACGCAGGGTGAAGCTGGCACGCCCAAGCCGCAGGCCGCGCAGGACGACCTCGGGCAGCCAGGACGGGAGGGCCGGGTCGACGACGAGCAGCTTCAAGGGGGCGACCGGCTGCAGGCCGAGGAGCGTGTGGAGAAGGAGCGGGAAGGCGCTGGCGTTCCAGGTTTGCGGCGCATTGGCCCGCGGATAGGCGCCGGGCGAGCTCCGCTCCCAGCGCCCATAGCCTCCCACGCATTCCGGGACCCGGTAGTCCGGGTAGAGACACGCCAGGTCGAAAAAGGAACGCGCCAGCTCCACGGCGGGGGCGTCGAACCCGTATCTGCGCAGGCCGAGCGCGATGGTGGCGTTTTCCACCAGCCAGACGCTGCCGAGGTGATAGCTCACCGGGTTGTAGGACGGATGCTCGGTCGAGAGCGTGCGGATGCCCCAGCCGCTGTACATGTCCGGCGCGAAGAGACGGCCGGCGACGCGCGGGATGTGCTCGTCGCTCAGGATGCCGGAGGTCAGGCAATGGCCGGCGTTCGAGCCGATGCTACGGACCAGCCGCTTGTCGCGGTCGAGCGCCATGGCGATGAATTTCTCGTCCTCCATCCACCAGTCGCGATTGAAGCGCTCTTTGAGCTCCCGGGCCGACTGCCACCAGGCTTTGGCGTCGGCGCGCTGGCCGAGAAACCAGGCCATGATGCCCATGAGCTGCTGGGCGGCGAACCAGTACCCCTGGAGCTCGCAGGTCGCGATCGGAACCAGGACGGTGCCGCCGCGCTCGTCGACCAGACCGTCGCCGCTGTCCTTCCACCCCTGGTTCTTGGGTCCCTTCGGAGACTTCGTCAGGTATTCGAGATAGCCGTCGCCGTCGCGGTCGCCGTGCTCGCGCGCCCAGTCGAGGATGCGGCGCGCCGTGTCCCAGTGGCGACGGACGGTCTCCTTCTCGCCGGTCCACGCGAAGAGGTGGGCGAGGGCGATCACGAACATGAGAGGGCTGGCGAAGTCGGCGTAGTAGGCGGCGAACGGATCGATCCCGAGGCGGGACAGCGGCCCTTGCCGCACCTGGAAGGGGATGCGCCCGGGCTCCTCGTCGTGCCGGTCGTCGAAGCGGTCGCTCTGCATCCGGCCGAGCCGGTTGAGGGTCGCCGCGAGACAGGTGCCACAGTCGAGAGAGGTGGCCTGCCAGCCGGCCGTCAAGGCGTCGCGGCCGAACAGGCCCGGATAGAGGGGCATGCCGGCCTGGAGCGCCAGCCACTCGTCCTCCAGCCCTTCGAGCAGGGCGAGCGACGTCAGGTCGCGGGCATTGCAGGCGATCACCCGCTCGGCGACCCGGTTGCCGGGGATCTCGACCCGCGCCAGGCTCTCGGCCCACGCTCGCGACCGCTCCTGGCGCCTGCTCGCCTCTTCAGGATCGAGAGGCCGCTCGCGGTCCACGGCCTCGATCCGCAGGCCGAGCCGCTCGGACTGCCGCGGCGCGAGATCGATCGTGGTGGTCATACGGTTCACCTCGACCTTCCAGGAGGTCGGGCCGGCCGCCGCGATGCGGGTTTCCAGAGGGAGCCGCGGGTGCTGGCAGACGAGGCGGAGGGCGGCGCTCCCGGGCTCGGCCCGCACCGGGGTCTCCAGCTGGCGCTGTCCGGCGTTGGCCTCCTGGAGGTCGGCGAAATCGGTGTCGAGGGTCCACACCACCTCGCAGCGCACGAGCTCCGGGGAATGGTTGGTGGCGATCAGCTCGACGTCGAGCGAGGACGGGCTCACGCGATAGGAGAGCTGCAGATTCAGGGCACGGTAGGGAATCCCGTTCTCGTTGCGCAGCAGCTCGTCCCCCGACTGTCCGCTGCCACCGCCGCCGAAGCTCTCCATCTCGGGGTAGAGAAGGAGCACCTCGATGCGGTCCGGCTCCGGAGTCGCGATCTCGCAGAGCCAGGGCGGCTCGCCGTTGATTTCGAGCCGGAGAGTGGCGAGATAGCGGGTCTCGCGGAAGTAGAAGCCGGTCAGGGTGAGATCGTTCGCGCACTCGCCCCGGCAGTTGGTGATCAGGACGGCGGGCCCGCTCCAGGCATAGACGGTATCCGGCCGGATTCGTACATCACCCGCCCGGAGATTCCCACCACTCGAATGGCTCATGCGGGTGGAAGGGCTGCAAAGGTGATACCTGCATACTCCCGACCGTCCGGAGGCCGCAACGGCCTCCGGACGGGGATGTACGGACGGCTCAGGGCAACGGCGACAGCCGGTGGCCGTCGGCGCTCACCCGCAGGGTCCAGAGATCGGAGTCGAGGACGTCGAAGAGCCGGTTGATCTGGAAGCCCTGGATGTGGGCGGTCCAGACCCCGGGAGCCGGGTCGGCGATGTTCACCCGCTCGGGAGTGTTCGCGGTGGCGCCGTTCAGGATCGTCTGGCCGTTCGGGTCTTCGAGAACGAGGTCGATGTCGTTGGTGGGGTAGTTCCCCCACTCGAGCATCCAGGACATGAAGAACGAGAGCTGGGCGGTTCCGGGCGGTACCTGCACGCGAACGAGCGTGTCCTGTCCTTGCACGATCTTGCCCACCTTGGTGGGTGGGATGAGCTGAGCGTTGTGGCGCTGGATGACCACCTTGCAGGAGATCGTGCCAGCGTTGCTGGGAGTGCCCTGGACGGAGACCCGCACCAAGCCGGACTGCGGCAGCGGTATGTCGAGGGTCGAGTCGGCGACGACGAAGTCGTATGCCCGGGGAAAGGCGAACGAGGTGAACGCGTCGATCACGTTCACGAAGACGTTGTCACCGAAGAGCTGGTTCTGCTGCGCGGGCGGCAGCGCGGGTGTGACGTTCTGGATGCTGACTTTCAGGTCGTCGGTGTTGTCCTGGGTGGGGACATAGAATTGGACGGTTTGACCGGGCTTCAGGTTGTTCAGCTGGGTGGTGAAGGTGTTGCCGGAGAAGACGACAGGAGTGATCCCCAGTGGCAGGAGGTTCAAGGCGATGCTCGGGAGACTGGGGCCCACGGGCACCGTCGAGCTGACGTCGCCGCTGGCGAGCCTGGCCGCAGCCGCGGGGATGTCGAGCAGACCACTGCCGCGATCGATCCTGCCAGAGCCGTCGGCGAAGGCGTTGGGATTGCCTGAGACGGCCAGGGCGTTGCGGATCTGGGTCGCCGAAGCCGTGGGGAACTCCTGGCGCAGGAGGGTGGCGGCACCCGCGACGATGGGGGCAGAGAAGGAGGTGCCGGAGACCAGCGAGATGCTCCCGTCGGCTCCTTCGACGAAGGTGCCCATGCCGTTGGCCGAGACGTCGATGCCGAACCGGCCATCGGGATCGGGGCCGCGGGAGCTGAAGGCGGCCGACTGGAGCCCGGAGAAGGGACGGAACAGGTTACCGATCCCGAGGCCGAACTGGAGATCGTGCAGCACCCGCTCGTGGGCGGCGGTCGCCGCGGCGCCGACGGTCAGCGCACCGAAGCCGCTGCCTGGAGTGCCGATCGTCAGGGCGCTGGGGCCGCTGTTCCCGGCGGCGGCGGCGATCGTGATCCCGACATTGAGCATCTCGAGGGTGAGCTGAGCCTCCAGGTCATGACCGGCGAACAGCGTCGGCCCACTCAGGCTCATGTTGAGGATCTGAATGGGCAGCGAGTCGTAGACGCAGGGATTGTCCTCGCCGCCGCAGCCGGGATTGGTGGGCGTCGAGGGCACCCCGTTGTTGAAGTTGCGCCGCAAGGTAATTGCGCGATCCATGGCGGCCAGGATGCGGGAAGACGTCGTGTTCTCGCTGTTCGAGGCGAAGATCTTGAGCGCGTAGAGACTGGCCGCCGGAGCGACGCCGATCATCGGCACGCCCGACAAGGTCGAGGGGCATCCGAGCTGGGAGCACGGAATGACGCTCGCGGGAGCATGTGCCTGCAGCGACTGTATGAGCGTCGAGCTGTTGGGGAAGAGGAAAATTGCATGGCCGGCGATGACGGTGCCCACCCACGTGCCATGAGCTCCGTTCAGAGTCGAGGTGGCGGAGGTCACCGTGTCGCCGGGGACGAAGCTCTCGCCACCAATGACACTACCGGCCAGCGCAGGAACCACGGACGGGTTGTTGGCAGTGCCGCTGTCGATGACGGCCACCACCACGCCGTCGCCAAGAAATCCCTGACTCTGCAGCGCAGTGGCGCCGATCAGATCGTTGTTGAAGCTGTAGTCGGCAGGCCGGGCGGCGATAAAGCCAGGGAGCTGTGCCGTGCTGACGACCTGCCTGCCGGTCGGGTCCATGAGGCCCTGCGCAGAGTCAGGCGGAGGCAAGCTGACCATGGCATCTTTAATCATGCCGACGACATCGGAGCGGCCCTGGACGGTGGGCACCGCGGCGACCGGCAGGGTGATGGCCAGGCCTGGAACGTTCTGATAGACCTGGGTGATGCGTGCCCCTGGAATCTGGCTGACGGCGGCCGCTACCGCATCGCATCGCGGATCGCACTGGAGAATGAAGCTCTCGAGTGCCGCCGCGCTCGCCGCGATCGGGACGGCGAGGGCGAGGAGGGCGAGGAGCACCGCTGTCCACAAGACTGAAGCCTTGGGCAAGCACATCTTTTCTATCTGCATTGGAGACCTCCTGGGAATGACCGAGAGATGCAAACGGCCCAGAGAAAGGCCGGCCGCGGAAGACCGACTTCATCTACTGTTCAAAGTACCGCAGGGGCTTGAAACGGGACAGCAGGGGAGGACCTGCCCGCGGGTCTAGATCTTGATGAAGATCTGCCGCCGGTAGAGGAGGGCCATCAGGGCCAGCCAGAGGAGGACGTAGGCCAGGGCCCAGGCGAATGAGGCGACATAGTCCGGCAGCCAGGCGCCGAAGGAGTGGCGGTAGAGCCAGGCCTGCAGGTTGATCGTCTCGCCGGCCGGCCCCGGCCAACGGATCAGCAGGAGGATCTTCGCCAGGAAGGTGCTGCCGAAGAAGGCCGCGATGGCGTTGGTTCCGAAGATGGTGAAAGGGCGCGCCCAGGCTTCGTGGTGCTCGTGGTCGACCAGCGTAGGAGATGGCGACGCCGACGATGAAGAGGAAGAAGGGGAAGATGAGGTCGGTCGGCGTCCAGCCGTTCCAGTCGGCGTGGAGGAGCGGGCTCCAGGTCTTGTCCCAGTCGCCGGGGTCGTTGACCAGGATCATGCCCGCGATGGTCGCTCCCCGGAAGACGTCGAGGGAGCCCAGGCGGTCCGGGCGCGGGTCCGTGTTAATGGATCACCTTCTGCCGCTTGCCGCCGCTGCGGAAGGAGAGGATGTCCTCGGTGCGCTTGAGGAGGGTGCCGACGAAGGGCACGTTCAAGCGCTCCGGGGTGACGCGGGCGTGCCGCAGGGCGGCGAGCCAGGAGAGGAGCTCGCTGGTCGCCGGCGGCTTCTCGTAGCCGCGCTGGCGCAACTCGTAGAAGATCCCCAGCGCGGCATCGAGCAGCCCCTGCTCGATGTCGGGGAAATGGAGCTTGACGATCTCGCGCATCTGCTCCGGCGTGGGAAAGGCGATGTGGTGGCAGAAGCAGCGCCGCAGGAAGGGATCGGAGAGCTCCCGCTTGGCGTTCGAGGTGATCAGGATGAACGGGCGCAGCGTCGCCTGGACCGTCTGGTTGACCTCGCGGATGGTAAACTGGCAGTCCTCCAGCACGTCGAGGAGGTTGTCCTGCACGTCCGATTCGGTCTTGTCGATCTCGTCGAGGAGGAGGACGGTCCGCTCCTCCGCCCGGAAGGCGCGGCCGATCGGTCCCCAGATCACGTAGTCGAAGAAGTGGTTCACGTGGCGGCCGTGCCGAAGCGGGCGTCGTTCAGGCGCAGGACGGTGTCCTGGACGTAGCAGGCCTCTTCGCCCTTGATGGTCGACTTGCAGCGCAGCACCTCGATCGGCATGCCGAGGGCGCGGCTGACCTCGAAAGCGAGCTGCGTCTTGCCGGTGCCGGCCTCGCCGGTCAGGAGCAGCGGCTTCTCCAGGACCAGCGCCATGTTGACGATGGCCCCGAGCTCCGGGTCGAGGTAGTAGCGGTCGGTTCCCTGGAACTCCATAGGGCGTCAAGAATACGTTAGAATCGGCCCACTTTTCCGGAGGTTGCATGCCCCTCCGCAAGCCCCTCTTCGCCACGGGAGCCGTCCTCCTTTCGATGTTCCTCGCCCTGCTGCTGGCCGAGGTGGGGCTGCGCGTGTATTTCGGCTCCCGCGAGCCGGCCGATTTTGCGGCGGTCCTGCGCCGTGCCCGCAATGCGCCGCGGACGGGCGCGCTGGCCCTCGGGCAGATCGTGCAGGCGAGCGCCTGGCCGGATATCGTCTACGAGCTCCGGCCCGGGCTCGACGGCACGTTTCGCGGCCAGACGCTACGCACGAATGCGCTGGGCATCCGCGGAGCCCGCGAGTACGCCCGCGAGAAGCCGGCGGGGACTTTCCGCATCGTCGGGCTCGGCGACTCGAACATGTTCGGCTGGGGCGTGGGGGAGGGTGAGCCGTATCTCCAGATCCTGGAGAAGCGCCTCGGTCCCCGGTTCGAGGTCCTGAACTTCGGAGTGCCCGGCTACAACGGGGTGATGGAGGTGTCCACCTACGAGCACCGCGCCGCGGAGCTCGCTCCCGACCTGGTGATCGTCCACTTCATCGGCAACGACTTCGGCCTGCCGCACTTCCTCCAGGCGCCGGAGGAGGCGCGCTCGCTCCTGCATTCGTACCTCTGGGAGCTGCTCCAGGCCCGCTTCGGGTCGAAGGAGGACGAGGTGGACCCGGGCCTTCTGCCGCACGACCGCAGCCAGCTCGATCCCGAGCTGCGCCGGCAGGCGCGCGGGCGCTACGCCCACATGATGGGGAAGGATGCCTATCTGAAGGCCATGAACCGCCTGGGCGAGCTGACCCGCGCCCGTGGGATTCCGGTGATCATCCTCTCGCTGGGAGGCTCCGGGGAGCAGGGGAACCTCGCCCGCCAAGCCGCCGCGGCGAACGGCTTCACCTTCCTCGACGCCTCGCCGCGCTTCTACCGTTACCTCGTCGAGCAGCGGATGCGCGACGACCGGGAGGTCTGGCGCTCCACCTTCCGCATCCCGCACGACGGCCACCCCAACCGGCTGGCGCATGAGCTGTATGCCGAGGTGCTGGAGGGGACGATCCGCTCGTTGGCAGAGCGTCGGACCTGGTAGAGAGCGTTGTTCGGCGGCGCCGCTACGGCATCGCAATACCCCGGTTGCGACACACGTCGTGAAAGTCCCCAGGATTATAGGTCCAGAGGGCATGTACCTTCACGTTTGTATCCGCGAGCATCAAACGAATCATCCAATCCACCAAGCTCATTGGTCGCGCCTTGGAGATGGCATACGAGAACGTCAGCTCGATCGCTTCGTTTCGGTACTTCCGATCATTGATACGGGCGGTGCTCGGTTTTGCAAGGACCGCCTGAAATCCCGCCATGGCGGTTGGCTGTCTTGCGAGCCGTGTGTTCAGCGTCTCGTAGAGAATCGGCCAAGGTACCGCGATCCGAAAAATGTCCAGCTGCTCCGCTCGGGTGAGTGCGTCGGTGTGGCGGCCATCACGTGGGTCGAGCAGGGCAATCCAGAATCCTGTGTCCACCAAGACTGTCTTGGGAGCGCTAGCCGGCATCTTCGGTCCCGGTCTCTCTGGTCGGCGCATAGCCCGACCAGGGAGCGTTCTTGCGCCCGCCGATCAAGAACCTCCCCTTCGGCTCCCCATCTACCTCGCGGACGACGTATATGCGTGTTCGCTTATCAATTCGGACAGTTTGTTTGATATCTTCTCGTAGCTCTGCCAATAGATCCTTCCTGAAATCGTAGGCCTTGATGTATGCGAAACTGTCACCGCACTCGACGGCTCCCCAGCTATCGAGCCAGGTGTAGATACCCTCGTAGTCGCCTGTGACGCCCAGGTCGAATGAAATCCAGATGATCTTCTTCACGACTTTCGTCTCCTGTTTGTCGGCCGCGGCCGGAAGGCGGCTTGAAAATACCACCATTCGGACATGAGCGGGTGCGTCAGCCGGTCATTTTGCGGCTCCCAGCCCCATCCTGCGCCCCGTGTGCCCCCTTCCACCCCGGCCCCCGCACCACCCGTCCGGGCTTGGCTCCGGTGTGCTCGCCGTTCTTCAGGACCTGGACACCGTTGACGAAGACGTCGACCATGCCGGTCGCGTACTGGTGCGGCTTGTCGAAGGTGGCGTGGTCTTGGATCTTCGCGGGATCGAAGACGGCGATATCCGCGAAGTAGCCCTCCTTGAGGAGGCCACGGTCGCGGATCTTCAGGTTCTCCGCCGGGAGCGCGGCGAGCTTGCGGACCGCCTCCTGCAGCGGGATCACCTTCTCGTCCCGCACGTAGTGGCCGAGGAGACGCGCCACGTTGCCGTAGGCCCTCGGGTGGGCGTTCGACTTGAGGAACACCCCCTCGGTCGCCGGCGCCCCCTCGTCCGAGCCGAAGCTGACCCAGGGCAGGGTGAGCTGGCGCTTGATGTTGTCCTCCGACATCAGGAAGTAGATCGTCCCCACGCGGCTGCCGTCCTCGATCACCAGGTCCATCGCGGTTTCCTCGGGCGACTTGCCGCGCATCTTCGCCACCTCGGCGAGGGTCTTGCCGGTGAGCGGCTTGAGCGCGTCGTTCTTGAAGGCCGCGAGGATCGTCTTGTCGGGTCCGGCGGCCAGGAAGAGGTTCTCCCAGTCGTCGGTCGGGGTGGCCATCTCCTTCTTCACGCGCTCGCGGATCGCCGGGTCCTTGAGGCGGGCCGCCCAGGCGTCGTAGCCGCCCTCCTGGACCCAGGGGGGCATGGAGGCGTCGAGGCCGGTGGCGCCGGCAGGGTAGGTGTACATGTCCGCCGTGATGTGCAGGCCGGAGGCGCGCGCGGCGTCGATCTTCTGGAGCACCCGGTCGAGCTTCCCCCAGTTCTGCTTGCCGGCGACCTTGAGGTGGTAGATCTCGGCCGGCACGTTGGCGCGGCGGGCGATCTCGATCAGCTCGTCGACCGCCTGCTCGACGCGGTTGCCTTCGCTCCGCATGTGCGAGATGTACATGCCGCCGTAGGAACTCGCCGCCTGGCAGAGGGCCACCAGCTCGTCGGTTTTGGCATAGAAGGCCGGGGCATAGATGAGCGACGAGCCGACGCCCAGGGCACCTTCTTCCATCGCTTGGCGCACCAGCGCCTGCATCCGCGCCAGCTCGTCCGGAGTCGGCGGCCGGTCCGCGTAGCCGAGCTCATGGACGCGCACCGTGGTGGCGCCGACGAACGAGGCCACGTTCGGCGAGATCCCGAGCTGCACGAGGTGGTCCAGGTACTCGCCGAGAGTCGTCCAGGTGATGTCGTACTGGATGTCCCCCTGCTGCTGCTTGGCCTCCTTCTTCATGGCGTCGTTGAGCGGACCCATGGAGAACCCTTCTCCCATGACCTCCAGGGTCACGCCCTGCTTGATGTCGCTCATGCCGCGGCCGTCGGCGATCAGCGTGTCGGTGGCCCAGCTCAGCATGTTGACGAAGCCGGGTGCCACGGCGAGTCCGCGGATGTCGATCTCGGCCTTGCCCTTGGCGTCGCCCAGGTTGCCCACCCTGGCGATCCGGTCGCCGTTGACCGCCACGTCGCCCACGAACGGTTGGCCGCCGCTGCCGTCGTAGATCGTGCCGCCGCGCAGGATCAGGTCGTAGACCTCGGCATGCGTAGCGCCCGGCGAGCCGATGAGGGTAAGGACAGCAAGGACGGCAGGGACGGCAAGGACGGTCTTCATCGGGCCTCCTCCAGAGAGAGGAGGACAGGTTACCACTCTCCGGCGAGCGGCACCTGGCCCGCTCCGGGGGTGCCGAACCGGATCACGCGGTCGGCCGGGCCGGGGCGGAGCGCGTCGAGGAGGCGGAAGGTGGCGGTGGCCGGATCGTAGAGACCGATGGAATCCTTGCCGTCTCCATCCCAGTCCCCGGCGACCGGGAGCCAGCCGGCGTTCGCGGTGCCGAAACGGATGCGGAGGGTCGGAGGCCCGGCGGAGAGGTTGTTGCGCAGGAGGAAGGCGCTGCGCCCGGGCACATAGAGGCCGACGGTGTCTTTGCCGTCGCCGTCCCAGTCGCCGGCCACGGGCAGACCTCCGCCGCCGAACGTGAAGGTGATCGGAAAGGACGCTCCGGCGAGCTCGTTGGTCAGATAGAAGGTGAAGGTCCCCGGGTCGTAGAAGCCGACGGTGTCCCTGCCGTCGCCGTCCCAGTCGCCCGCGATGGGAATGGCGCGGCTGGAGGGGGCATGGACGCTCCAGAGGATGTCCGCGGGGCCGTGCCGCAGCGCGTTCTTGAGGCTGAACAGGCCCGCTTCCGCATTCCAGAAGCCCACGCCAGTGTGTCCGTCGCCGTCCCAGTCGCCCGCCAGGGCGACCCAGGGGGCGCCCGGCCTGCCGAAGCGGAGAGCCCGGTCTTCGGGGCCGTCCTGATCGAGGTCCTTGAGCAGGAAGCGCGCCGTGGCCGGGTCATAGAGGCCTGTCGTGTCGACGGGGTGCTCGGGGACGAGCTGGAAGAGCTCGCCTTCGTGCGTCGCGACCCAGAGATTGCCGGCGCTATCCTCGCCGAAGGTGTCCACACCGGGGAGGGGCACGACGAGCTGGCGGACCCGCCAGGTTGCGCCTTGCCGGTCCGCCGCCCACAGCCGGCCGCTGCACAGGTCGCCGAAGAAATAGGCGCCCCAGACGTGGGGGAGGGAGGGAGCGCGGGAGACGTAGCCCCCGGTGATCGAGCAGTCGCCGTCGGCATGTCCGTATTCGAGGTCCGGCAGGACGAGGTCGGGAGAGCCGCACGGAGGATGCCCCACCGGGCAATCGCCGGTGGAGAAGCACTCGCTTCCCTCCATCAGCTTCCAGCCGAAATTGCGTCCGCCCGGCGTGCCGGCCGGCTGGATGTCGATCTCTTCGCGCCCGGCCTGTCCGACGTCGGCGATCCACAGGTCTCCGGTCCGGCGGTCGAACGAGAACCGCCAGGGGTTGCGCAGCCCGGTGGCCCAGATCGGGCTTCCCGGGAACGGGTTGTCGGCCGGGATGCCGTGGTAGGGCGGGGTGCCGGCGTTCGCATCCACGTCGAGGCGGAGGATCTTGCCCAGCAGCGAGTCGGTCTTCTGGGAGAAGCACGACGGGCCGCCCGCCCCGCCGCCGTCGCCCACGCTCACGTAGAGATCGCCGTCCGGACCGAACTGGAGTTGGCCGCCGTTGTGGTTGACGTACGGCTTGGGGATGGTCAGGAGGATGCGGCCGCTCGCCGGATCGGCCCGTTGCGGATCGCCCGAGACCTGGTAGCGGGCCACGACGATGGCGCCGTCGCGGTCGGTGTAGTCGACGAAGAAGAAGCCGTTCGTGGCGTAGCGGGGGTGGAAGGCGAGCCCCAGGAGACCCTGCTCGCCGCTGTGCGGTCCCGGGAGCTCCTTGGTGACCAGGGACTGGATGTCGAGGAAGGGCTCCGGCCGCAGCGCGCCCCGCTCGACGATGACGACGAGGCCTCCCTGGAGCGCGAGGAACAACCGGCCATCGTTCGCATGCGCGATCGAGGTGGGCCGGTCGAGCCCGCCGAGCACCCACCGCGGGGTGACGGGGACGGGCGGCGGGGGCGGATCGGTGTCGAAGAGGACCGCACCGCCGGGCTCGGCAAGCAGAGCGAGGAGAGCGAAGCACAGCAGCAGGCGCGGCATCGGCGGCATGGAGAGAAACCTCATGTAAGACTCCGAAGCATATCCGGAGTGCTACGATCCGGCGCGATGATCGAGATCGAGATCGGCGAGGGTGGCCTGGCAATCCCGGACGAGGAGGTCTCCTTCGTCACCTCGCGGAGCGGAGGGCCGGGCGGCCAGAACGTGAACAAGCTGGAGACGCGGGTCACCCTGCGCTTCGATCTGGAGGTATCGCCCAGCCTGACAGACGAGCAGAAGAGCCGGCTGCGCGAACGGCTGGCGACCCGGATCTCCAAGACGGGCATCCTCCAGGTCACCTCCCAGAAGCACCGCACCCAGGCGGAGAACCGCGAGGCGTCGGTCGTCCGGTTCGCCGAGCTGCTGCGCGAGGCCTTGCGCGAAGAAGCGCCGCGCAAGCCGACGAAGGTGTCGAAAGCGGCCAAGAGGCGGCGGGTCGAGGAGAAGCGCCGGCGCAGCCTCCGCAAGAGGGAACGGGCGGCCCGCGCCGAGGTGGAGTAGGATCGGCTCGATGCTCTTTTCCGACGCCGACCAGGAAGCCGTCCGTTCCGCCGTGGCGGAGGCGGAGAAGCGGACGTCGGGCGAGATCGTGCCGTTCGTCGTGCCGGCGAGCGACGTCTATCTCAATGCGCTGTGGAAGGGCGCGGCCTTCGGGGCTCTGGCGGGTCCGCTCCTCGCCCTGGCGCTGCACCGGCTGTGGGACCTCTGGGGGACCCACCTCGACCTCTGGCTCACCGTGCCGGCCGCTGCCGGTGCCGCTGCCGGCTTCCTGCTGACCACGTTCGTGCCGCCGGTCAAGCGCTGGCTCGCGGGTGACGAGATGCTGGAGCTGCGCACCCGCCAGCGGGCCGAGATGGTGTTCCTCGGCGAAGAGGTCTTCCGCACCCGCGAGCGCACGGGCATCCTTCTCTTCCTCTCCCTCTTCGAGCGCCGCGTGGTCGTGCTCGCCGACAGCGGCATCCACGCCCTCGTCCAGCCGGGCCAGTGGGACGGCATCGCCGCCGCCATCGCGGCAGGCATCCGCGCCGGCCGGCCGGGCGAGGCGCTGCTGGAGGCGATCCGGAGCTGCGGCGACCTGCTGGAGCGCCACGGCGTCGCCCGCCGCGCCGACGACGTCAACGAGATGCCGGACGAGCTGCGGCGCGGAGGAGGGCCGGAATGAAGTCCCGTGTCCTTCACGTCCTTGCTGTCCTTGCCGTCCTTGTCACCCCTGCCCTCCACGCCCGCGACGTCCCCTTCCTGAGCGGCCGGGTGGTCGACGAGGCGGGGATGCTCCCCCCCGACGCCCGGCAGCGGATCGAGCAGAAGCTTGCGGCTTACGAGCAGCGGACGGGCAGCCAGGTGGTGGTCCTGACCGTCGACAGCCTCCAGGGCGACCCCATCGAGGACTTCTCGGTGCGGGTGGCCCAGACCTGGAAGCTCGGACAGAAGGGGAAGGACAACGGCGTCCTTTTCCTGATCGCCAAGCAGGAGCACCTGTTGAGGATCGACGTGGGCTATGGCCTGGAGCCCGAGCTCACCGACGCCGAGAGCGGCCGCATCCTGGACAACGTCGTCCGCCCGGCCTTCCGCAACGGCGACTTCGCCGGCGGCATCGAGAAGGGTGTGGACGCCATCCTGGCCGCGCTCGGGGGTGCGGAGGTGCCCGCGACACCGGCGGTGCCCGAGGAGTCGGACCGGATCCCGGCGGGGTTCTCTTTCATCCTGATCTTCGTCCTCGCCGCCTTCTCGCTGGTGCCGATCACCACCAGCGGCTGCCAGAGCTGGTTCCTCTACGTCTTCCTCATGCCGTTCTACCTGATCTTCGGCAGCATGATCTTTCCGAGCTTCGGGTATCTCCTCCTGGGCATCTGGGTGATCCTTTTTCCGATCCTCAAGGCCCTCTTCGGGCGGTCTGGTGCGTCCCGGCGCTTTGGCTCCCGCCGCGACGGCTGGTGGGGGGGAGGGCCGTTCTGGGGAGGAGGCTTCGGAGGCTGGGGAGGTGGGATGGGTGGAGGCCGGAGTGGGGGCGGCTTCGGCGGCGGCTTCTCGGGGGGCGGTGGCAGCTTCGGGGGTGGAGGGGCCACCGGAAGCTGGTAGACGCCGCACCGCGGCGCACAACGGCAAACCGGCCGGGATAGCCACTACACGAGCGAGATAGTCGTTACACGCCGGTTTTAACGGCTACACGGCCCGGTTAACGACTACACGCAGGATTTAGCCACTACACGGCCGGGATAGCCGTTACACGGCCGAGTTAACGGCTATACGGCCCCGTGTAGCCACTACACGGCGGAGATAGTCACTACGCGGCGTTTTTAACGGCTACACGGTGGAGTTAGTGTCTACGCGGGCGAGTTAACGGCTACAGGGTCGGGTTAGCCGACGGCAGGCGTCCCCCACTGTAGAGACGCCCCGTGGGGCGTCTCCGCGGCGGCGAAGCGGGTCCGAGGGAAAAATTGCGGATCGGGTGAGATCAGAAGGCCAGCGGATCCGTGACATAGCAGTCGTGCTGCCGTCATCGCCAATCACAAAGATGTTCGCCATAGGCGACTCCCCTCGCCTGCTACTGATTCAAAATTTGGAGCCAGTGGGCTCAACTGCCTCGACAGGCTTGATCAGCCGATCTTCGTACTGTTTCTGAAATTCCATGTAGTGGGCTACCAACTTCTCGGGGTCATGGCCGAAGCGCTCCGAGATTCGATGCCGAACTTCCCGGATTTCATCGATGACTGGATCATCCATGGTCTGTTTCATTGTCGCCTCCAAGAAGCTCCAGAGGGGTCACCAGTGCGGGTACAAAAAGGCCGAGCATAGTGTTCACTCGCCGGATATGGCCGAATTTGTTTGCGTTCGCGAGGTGTAGACGGGTCGATGGACAAAAGCGGCAGGTGATGGACCAGCTCAAGGCGCACCGCCCCTCGTTCCGGCAACCCACCAGCCAATTCTTCCAAAACGGCGGGGCTGGTGACGAGCTCGTAATGGTCGGGCGCCGTCTCCCACCACTGCCGTGTCCAGTCCCGCCGAGCCAAGACATCTGCCGAGTTGCGTGCTTTGTGGTAGAAGCTCGGGATCGTCGTTTCGATGTACACGAGCGGCTTAGTCATCTTCGCAGCCCTCACCGATTCATCTGGGGTTCACCCCAGCGGCCGCCATCCCAGGATCTCGTCCACCATCTGCCGTGAGAGCGGGTGGTAGCCGGGGCGGGCCTGCTCGTAGATGCGCAGGGCCAGCTCGGCTCCCGCCGGGGTCTTGGCGAGCTCGGTGTAGAGCGGCTTCAGGAACTTGCGGCGGCCCATCCCGATGAGGAAGCGCTCCAGGGAGGGATTGGCCGCGTCGTAGCCGCTCTGGATCGCCAGGAGGAACCACTCGTTCTCGATCTCGGAGTTCTGCGATTGCGTGAAATGGAACGCCGCGTCGAGCTCGGCCATCTTGTCCTTGCCGAGCGGCTCCGGCAGCTTGCGGAGGAAGTAGAGCCAGTGGTGGGTGGTCCACCCCTGGGTCTGGAGCTGAGCGGCCGGCGTCCCCTGGGCAAAGGCCTGGAGCTGGCGGTCGACCTGGGCGAGGGCGGTGGAGTGGATCTTCGCCTCGTTGGAGGGCACTCCAGGGCCGTAGACCCAGGACTCGATCTTCAGCCGGTCGGCCAGCTCCGGGTTGTTCTTCAGGAGGTTCTCCTGGAGGTAGGCCACGAAGTGCGCCGTGTCCATGGACTGGAAGGCGTGGCTGTCGAACCAGGAGCGCAGGAAGGGATCGAACCGCTCGCGCCCGACCGCCTGCTCGATGGTCTGCAGGAAGAGGGCCCCCTTCTCGTAGGCGACGTCGCCGGTCACCTCGTCGGGATCGCGCGCTCCGATGTTCAGGAGGAGGTGGGTGTCCGGACTGTCGGCGCCGAGATCGTCGATGGCGGTCTGCAGGTCCTGGCGGCCGAGGACGGCCAGCATGTCCGCGTAGTCCTTGCCGTACAGGACCTCCATGATGCGGCGCTCGGCGTAGTCGGTGAAGCCTTCGTTCAACCAGAAGTCGTTCCAGGTGGCGTTGGTGACCAGGTTGCCGGACCAGGAATGGGCGAGCTCGTGGGCGACCAGCGAGACCAGCGAGCGGTCGCGGGCGAGGATGGTCGGGGTGGCGAAGGTCAGGCGCGGGTTCTCCATGCCGCCGTAGGGGAAGCTCGGCGGCAGGACGAGGATGTCGTAGCGGCCCCAGCGATAGGGGCCGAAGAGACGCTCGGCGGCCTCGATCATCTTCGGGGTGTCGGCGAGCTCCCAGGCGGCGAGGTCGAGGACCGCGGGCTCGGCGTAGACGCCGCTGCGCGGCCCGAGCGGCTTGAAGGCGATCTCGCCGACGGCCAGGGCGAGCAGGTAGGACGGGATCGGCTGCGGCATCTTGAAGTGGTAGACGCCGTCCGGGCTGTCCTGGGTCGGGTTCTCGGCGCTCATCAGGGCGAGCAGGCCGCGGGGGGCGCGGATCGTGGCCTCGTAGGTCATGCGCACACCGGGAGTGTCCTGGCAGGGGACCCAGGTGCGGGCGAGGATCGACTCCGACTGGGTGAGCAGGAACGGCGCGACCTTGGACGCGGTCTGCGCCGGCTCCAGCCACTGGAGAGCCGCCGCCTCGGGCCGCGTCGAGTAGTCGACGTTGACCCACTGGGTCTGCGGCGTGATCTCGATCTCCAGGGCGCGGCCGAAGATCGGGACCGGATCGCGCAGAGTGAAGCGGGTCGCCTGCCCGTTGTCGAGGGTGACTCGCTGGATGTCGAGGTCGCGGGTGTCGAGGAGCAGGCGACCGGCGCCCCGCTTGTTCCTGATGCGCAGGCTGGCGCGGCCGGTGAGCTGCTTGTGCGGAAAGTCGACCGTGAGGTCGAGCTTCAGGTGCCCGACCACGACCTCGTCCGGCCGGGCGAAGGAGTGGGGATCCTGCGAGGTCTCCTGGACCACGCGCACCCCGGTGACCGTGGGCGCGGGGGTGCGGGTCTGCGCCGCGCAGGCGAGGAGAAGGGGGAGGAGGTAGAATGTGCGGGGGAATCGGGCCAGAGGCTTCATGCGGGTTCGGCGGCTCCCACTGCGGGTTCGTTTCTGTCCAGGGCGCGATGCAGGCGCTGGAGGATCGCGAAGACCTCGGGCCGGGTGAGCTTGGAGCCCGGGCCGGCGGTCTCGACGCGGTCGAGCGTCGCATAGGCGAGATGGATCGGCAAGGCATTGAAGGCGACCAGGCCCCGTTCGGCGCCGGCGCGCTGGAGGGTCAACACATAGGCCGAGGCCTCGGAGAGGTCGTGCCGGGCCAGGGACAGGACCTCGGCGCGGTCGACGCCCGCGGGGAGGTACAGCCGCCCCTGGGTGGCGTCCGACGCCGAGTCCTTGAGGATGTTCACCAGCTGGAGCCCTTCGCCGAAGGCGCGGGAGCGCCCGCGCAGCTCGGCGGCCACCGGTGCCAGGACCGGGTGCTCCAGCAGGAACAGCTCGGTCAGGAGCTCGCCCACGATCCCGGCCACCACATAGCAATAGGCCTGGAGGTCCGCCAGACCGGTCAGCCGCAGCTCGCCGCCGGGGGAGACCCGCGCCACGAAGCCGGCCATCCCGCGCGCCGTGCGCGCCGTGTGCTCGCGGATCTGGCTCTGGGTCTGCGGCGGGAGAGCGAAGAAGGCGTCGAGGACCGCCGGGACCTCGGTCAGCAGGTCGCGGTAGGACGGCTGCTCGCAGGGGACCTCCGCGGCCCAGCGGCGCGCCAGCTCGGCGGTCGCCTGCGGATCGGGCCGCTCCAGCAGCCGGGCGAAGCTCTCGAGCGCTTCGATCCGCTGCTCCTGCGGCCAGGCGGCCGCGTCCTCGAAGGTGTCGGCGATCCGGAAGAGGAGATAGGAGAGCGTCACCTCGTGCCGGGTCGGCTCGGGCAGGAGCGGAATGGCGAGCGCAAACGTGCGGCTCGTCGCAATCAGCAGTTGCTCCAGATCCACCTCGCCCCCCGCGCGGGGCATCGACTCGGCCGTCACCACGGGGTTCAGGATACCAGCACTTCCGTCCCCAGGACCTCCTCACCCCGCAGGGCACGCTCCAGCGCGCCGGGGACGAGGCCGTTCAGGAGGAGAGAGGGGATGCCCAGCTGGGCGAGGCCGAGAGCGGTCTCGACCCGGTGCAGCATGCCGCCGGTCACGTCCACGCCGGCCGGGGCGCCGATCGCCTTCGCCGCATCGGTGAACGTCTCCGCCGAGATCCGCGGGATGGTCCGGCCGGCATCGTCCCAGACTCCGTCGGTCTCGCCGAGCCAGAGGACGCGCCGGATGGAGTGCCCGCTCGTCGACAGACGGCGCGCCAGGAGCACGAAGAGCCGCTCGGTCGAACAGATGGACACGCCCCATTCGCGGTCGGTCACCACGTCGCCGTAGACCACCGGCAGGAGCCCCCGCGAGAGGGCGAGGCGGAGCGGCTCGTCGGCCAGGTCGACGGGCCGGCCGGCGGCGGAGACGACGCAGCTCGACGGCGCGATGGAGAAGGGGAGGGCTCCGGCCGCCGTGAGGGCAGCGACGACGATCCGGTGCAGCGCGGCGGCCCGTTCCTGGGTGAGCGGCACGCCGGGGAGCTGGTCGGCCGTGCGGATCCCTTCCGCCAGACCGTAGCGCCGGGCGGCCACGTGGCCGAACGAGCCGCTGCCATGGCCGACGATCAGGCGCTCGGAGAGCTGCCCGGCGGCGCGCGCGATCTCGCCGGCGAGCCGCGCGATGACCTCCGTCCGCGGCGACTCCGGGCGGGTCTTGTCGGTGATCAGGCTGCCGCCGAGCTTGACGAGGATGACCCTCATCCCGCGACCTTTCCTAGAACAGGTGCTGGGTCTCGTTGTCCGGTCCGTCGCCGACGCCGTCGCGGATGACGAAGCCGACGGCGGGGAGGTCCTCCAGCCGCTCGGCGATCTCGTCCTCCGAGTCGGGATCGCAGATCACGTGGATGTTGGCGCCGGCGTCCATGGTGGCCCAGGCCGAGTGCCCCTCCTGGCGCAGCTCGCGGACCGCGCGCAGGACGGCGACCGTGCCGGGGCTCCAGTAGAAGATCGGTGGGTGGCTGGACATGGCGATCAGGTGGAGATCGATCGCCTCCTCTTCGAGGATCGGACCGAGCCGGTCGAGATCCGTCTCCTCGATGGCCCGGCGGACCTCCTTCAGCCGCTGCGGCAGGAGCTCCAGGCGCTTGCTGTAGTAGGGGCTGGTGTGGGCGAGCTTGTGGCCTTCGCGCGAGGAGACGATCTTCGGGCCGATCTCGACCACCGCGATGACGTCGCGCAGCTCCCAATGGATGGCCGGCGCGAGCTGGACGGCGTGGCTGTGCGCCTCGACGTCCCCCTGGTCCGACATGTCCGCGGGCCACTCGACATAGCCGCCGAAGACCGAGCGGGCGGCCGATCCCGAGCCGCTGCGGCGGGCCAGGCGCGAGAGGTCCTCGGTCGCCGCATCCGCCTTGCCGAGCGCGCCGATCGTGGCGAGCGTCAGCGCCGCGAAACCGGAGGCGGAGGAGGCGAGGCCGGCGGCGGAGGGGAAGGTGTTCTTGGTCGCCACCCGGAAGCGGTCCCGGCTGCCGGCCCAGGCGCGGATGTTGTCGAGCTGCTTGACGAGCCGCTGCACGAACTCGGTCCCGGGAGTGCCGAAACCTCCGTCAGGCTCGCTGATCCAGACCTCGTCGCGCTCGCCGTCCAGGACTTCGACCGTGCACTGGGTCACGCACTCTTCCAGGGTCATGGAGATGGACGGGTTCATCGGCAGAGCCTGTTCCATATCGCGGGCCCCCCAGTACTTGATGAACGCGATGTTGGCCGGCGCGGAGACGGTGGTCTTGCTCATCCGAAATCCTCCCGACGGAACCCCGGTGCTCCGAGGTGGACAGGGTGAAAGGGAAATGGCCGCAGAAACGCCCAACGCGCGACCCTCTCGGGGTCAGGATGATAAACCAGGAGAGAGCCGGCGCCGGGGCCGGAGAGCGAGCCGGCGCCCGAGATCTTGGCGGCCCCACCTTCGGCTTCCACCCGGCGGACCAGGTCGCGCACCTCTCCTGGAACGACACCGAGATCCTCGAGGCAGGCCTCATGCTCGCGGATCAGATGCAAAGGTTGGTCCGGGTCTCCGCCGTCGTGTTCGAGCGCGCCCCGCAGGGCCCGGGTCGCCGCTTCCATCCGGTCGAGCGTCCGCTCGTGCCGGCCGGGATCGCGCTCGCGGAGAGCGCGGACCGCCGCGACCACCGCTCCGGTCGGCTCGGCCGGCGTCCCCGTATCGTAGACCCGCAGGAGGTGGAGGAGAGAGGACCGCACCGCGACGCGCTCGCTCTCCACCTCCCCCGAGGGGAGCCGCCGCGCCCACAGGACGCCTCCCTGGAGGACGGTGGCGCCGTCGACCCCCGAAGGGAGGCCGTGCTGGCGGCGCTCCACCTCGAGGGCGAGGCGCGCGATGCGCTCCTCGTCGATCCGCTCTTCGGGAGCGGCGAACGCGAGGAGAGCGGCCACGATCGCGGTCGCCGCGGCGGCCGAGCTGCCGAATCCGGAGCCGATGGGGAGCCCGGACTCGATCCGCAGGCAGGCGCCTTCCCGCCAGTCCGGACCGAGGGAGTCGGCGGCTTCGCCGAGAGCGATTTTGACAACGTGGGCTGGATCTTTTCCACGCACCTCCTGGAACGCCGCGGGCGCCGGGCTCTCGGAGTAGCGGGCCCAGCGCTCGCGGGCGGCGCCGGCGTAGGCGCGCAGGTCGGTCCAGGAGGTGGTCTCCAGATGGCCGAGGCCAGGGAGGTCGAGGCGGACCTCCCCGGCGTTCTCAGGGGGGAGAGGAGAGAGGCGGGCGGTGAGGCGGAGGTCGATCGCCGCGACCAGGGCGGGCCGCCCATAGACCGCGGCGTGCTCGCCCATGAGGATCAGCTTGCCGGGAGCGGAGACCTCGACCGGTTGGCGCAAAGCGCTTTCAGGCGAGACGCGGCCGGTCCGGGTGGTCCGGGATGTTGAGGCCGCGCGCAAGCTTCTCGTGCGCCCGCGCCAGGTCCTGGGAGGTGAACGCGGCCATCAGCGACAGCTCTCCGGCGAGCACGACGGCGCCGAGGATCTCGGCCAGGCGGAGGACCGCCTCGCCCCGCCGGTCCGGGTCGGGAGAGACGCCGAGCAGGGCGAGCGCCTCGCGCTGGGTGTCGAGCTGCGTGCCGCCGCCGACGGCTCCGAGCGGGACGTCTGGCATGAAGACCGAGGCGAAGACCGAGTCCGGCCCCCGCGGCTCGATGCAGGTGATGCCCATCGAGCCCTCGACCACGTGCGCCGGATCCTGGCCCGTGGCGATGAAGAAGGCCGCGAGCACGTTGGCGTAGTGGGCGTTGAACCCCATGGAGCCGGCGGCGATCGAGCCGAGGAGGTTCTTCCTGTACTGCACCTCCACGAGGTCGCGCGCGTTCGTCTTCAGGTTGTGGTGGAGGACCGGCGCCTCGAGGAGCACTTCGGCGTAGATCCGCTTGCCGCGCCCCTCGTGCCAGTTGATGGCCGCGGGCTTCTTGTCGACACAGTAGTTGCCCGACAGGCCGATGCAGGGCACGCCGGTGGCCGGCTCGATGTACTCGTTGACCACGCGGTCGCAGGCGATGGTCACCATGTTCATGCCCATGGCGTCGCCCGAGTCGAAGCGGAAGCGGAGGAAGACGGTCGAGCCGAAGGCGTAGGGACGGACGTCCAGCAGGCGCAGGTGCTGGCTGGTGGCCTCGGTGTGCCGCCGGATCTCCTCCATGTGGTCGTCGATCCACTGCACGAACCACTGCGTCTGGACGATGCCGGAGGTGCGGAAGACCGGGGCGCGGGTCATCCCCACGTCCTCGACCCGCACCACGGCGCCGCCCGCTTCGCGGATGGCCGAGCAGCCGCGGTTGGTGCTCGCCACGAGGGCCGCCTCGGTGGTCGCGAGCGGCACCCAGAAGTCGCCGTCCGCGTGCTTGCCGCGGACGCGCAGCGGGCCGACGACTCCCATCGGGATCTGGGCCACGCCGATGAAGTTCTCGCAATGGCGCTGCGAGGCGCGGCGGACGTCCAGCGAGTGGTGGGCGATGTTGGGGAGCGGCGTCTCGGTCATTCGCTCCAGCGCCTCGCGCCGGATCGCCGCGGCCTCCTCGGCGGAAAGGTCCTTCGGGATCTCATGGAAGCGGCGTTCCCCGCGCACCAACGACTCGACCAGCTCCTCGCGGGCCGAGCGGGCGGTGGGAAGCGGATTGGCGTTCGTCGTGCTCATCTCAGGTCCCTTTGCGGATGTCGGTGTGGCGCAGCTCCGCGACCGTTTTCACCCCGAGGCAGAACATGCAGATCTTCAGCTCCTGGAGGAACCGCCGGACGCGCTCGGCGACCTTCTCCGGCGATTCCAGGGCGGGCGCCAGGAACGGATACGCCATGCCGACCAGGTCGGCGCCGAGGGCGATGGCCTTGGCGGCGTCCAGACCGTTGCGGATGCCGCCGCTGGCGATCACCGTCACGTCCGGCACCTGCCGGACCTCCTGGATCGAGAGCGGCGTCGGCAGGCCCCAGCCGGCGAAGATCTCGCCGATCTCCAGGTCGCCGGCGCGCGCGGCTTCAATCCGCGCCCAGCTCGTGCCGCCGACGCCGGCCGTGTCGAGGATGCGCACCCCCTGCTCCGCGAGCCCCCGCGCGGCGCGCGCCGAAAGGCCGGCGCCGACCTCCTTGGCGACCACGGGCACCCCGACCTCGCGGGCGACCTGTCCGATCTTCGGCAGCAGCCCTGAGAAATTGCACTGCCCTTCCGGCTGGATCGCCTCCTGGAGCGGGTTCAGATGGAGCACCAGGGCGTCCGCCTGGATCATGTCGACCGCCTGCCGGCATTCGCGCACGCCCATTCCGTAGTTGAGCTGGACGGCTCCCAGGTTGGCCAGCAGGGGGACCGAGGGGGCGACCTCGCGGACGCGGAAGGTATCAGCTTTGGCGGGATCTTCCAACGCCTTGCGCTGCGACCCCACGCCGACCGCGACGCCGGTGCGCTCTGCTCCCGCCGCCAGGTTGCGGTTGATGACGCCCGCGGATTCGGTGCCGCCGGTCATGCAGGAGATGAGGAGGGGGGCGGCGAGCCGGCGGCCGAGGAACTCGACCGAGGTGTCGATCTCGGCGATGTCGATCTCGGGCAGCGCTTCATGGCTGAAGCGGTAGTCGTCGAAAGCGCCGGCGCCGCCGAGCTGCATGCGCGCGTCGAGCGCCAAGCGGATGTGCTCGGCCTTCCGGTCGCGCTCCAGGTCCGCCGCGGGCGTCGCAGGATGAAGGAGGGTGGTCAACTCTCGCGCTCCCAGAGGTAGTCGACGAGGCCGGAGAGGAACAGCCATCCGTCCTGGCGCAGGTCGAGCCCGTCGATCGCCTCGCGCGCGATGTGGAGGCGCTCGGCGACCATCTCGGTGACCCGCGTCCGCGCGCCGGTCTCCTCCAGGAGGCGCTGCGCGCGCGCCACTTCGTGCTCCGGCAGGTCGGGACGCCCGAGCGCTGCCTCCAGGACCTGCCGCTGCTCCGGGGAGGCCGCGGCCAGGGCGTGGAAGATCAGGAAGGTGAACTTGCCTTCCTTCAGGTCCTCTCCCACGGGCTTCCCGACGGTCCCCAGATCGCCGAACATGCCGAGCAGGTCGTCCTGCAGCTGGAAGGCCTCGCCGATCGCGGTGCCGTAGCGCGAGAGCGGTGTGCGCACCGCCTCGGGCGCCCGGGCCAGCAGGGCGCCGAGCTGGATCGGCCGCTCGGCCGTGTAGTTGCCGGATTTGAGGCGCAGCACGCGCAGCAGCTCCTCCTCGCGGGCCGACCGCCGCTGCGCCACCAGCAGCTCCAGATACTGGCCGCCGATGACCTCCTCGGAGAGCGCCGAGAAGCAGCGGGTCAGCTCGCGCGACCGCTCGGCGCCGCTGAACAGCTCCATCGCCCAGGTGTGCGCGAGATCGCCAAGGAGGATCGCCACCGAGCGGCCGAAGTCCTGGGGATCGCCGTGGAAGCCCCGCGACTGGTGGGTCTGCCGGAAGCGGGCGTGGGCCGACGGATGGCCGCGCCGCACCTCCGCGTGGTCCATGATGTCGTCGTGGATCAGCAGATAGGTGTGGAGGAGCTCGATCGCCAGCGCGACAGGCAGCACCTCCTCGTCCGACGGTCCGCCACAGGCGCGGTAGGTGTAGTAGACCAGCGCCGGGCGCAGGCGCTTGCCGCCCTGGGTGACGAGCTCGCCGACGCCGTCGATCAGCTCGAGCATCTCCCGGGAGCCGGCGGCGGCCCGGCGTTTGGCGGCCAGCCATGCGGCGAGCTCGCGGTCGAGCTTGCCGCGGAATCCGTCGAGCAGACCGGTGAATTCCCCGGGTACCGCCTCCTGGCGGACCGTGGAGGATGCTGAACGTGCCATTGCCGTTTGTACCGTCCCGTTCGTCGCGCGTCGTCCCGAGAGTCTAACCCGAATAGTCTCCGGCGTCTCCGGCGGGTTCCCGGCCCCTTGGAGCTGGATTGTAGCCGAAAGAACTTTGCCATGCAAAGTGCGATAGGCTCGGCTCCATGAGCCTGGATCTCTATCAAGTCGACGCCTTCACCGACCGGCCGTTCGGTGGCAATCCGGCCGCGGTCTGCCTGCTGCCGGCGCCGCGCGAGGCGGAGTGGATGCAGAGCGTGGCCCGCGAGATGAACCTGTCCGAGACGGCGTTCCTGCACTCCGTTGCGGAAGGGGGATGGCGCCTGCGCTGGTTCACGCCTGCGATCGAGGTGGAGCTCTGCGGTCACGCGACGCTCGCGAGCGCCCACGTGCTCTGGGAGACGGGCCGGCTGCCCTCCGTGGAGCCGGCCCGCTTCCACACGCTCTCCGGTCTGCTCACGGCCGAGCGCC
>DASPXX010000240.1:0-10845 GCA_035637095.1 Thermoanaerobaculia bacterium | reverse complement strand
GATCTCGAGCTGCCGTCGCTCGCCGAGCCGGAGCTGGTCGCCGAGCCGGAGACCGAGTCGCCGTTCGAGCTGGTAGACCTGGAGATCGAGCCCGAGCCGGTGGCTGCCGAGCCCGAGGTCGCGGAAGAACCGGCGCCGGCGCCCGCCCCAGCCGGATCGCTGGCCTCCCCCGACTTCGCCGCCACCCAGCACATCCCGGTGTTCGACGACAGCACGCTGAACGCTCCGGGCGGGGAGCGCTTCGGCCAGTACACGCTGCTCGAGAGGATCGCCGCCGGCGGCATGGCCGAGGTCTGGAAGGCCCGCATGCGCGGGGTGGAGGGCTTCCAGAAGACGGTCGCGATCAAGAAGATCCTGCCTCACATGACGGACAACTCCGAGTTCATCGGGATGTTCATCGACGAGGCCAAGCTGGCGGCCCAGCTCAGCCATCCCAACATCGTCCACATCTACGACCTGGGCAAGATCGGCCGCGACTACTACATCGCCATGGAGTACGTCGAGGGCAAGGACCTGCGCTCCCTGCTCAACGCCTCCCGGCGCAAGGGGATGCCGCTCACCCTGGGCCTCTCCCTGCTGATCGCCGCGCGCCTGGCGAGCGCCCTCGACTACGCCCACCGGAAGCGCGACTTCGAGGGCAAGGAGCTGGCGCTCGTCCACCGCGACGTGTCGCCGCAGAACGTCCTCCTCACCCATGAAGGGGACGTCAAGCTGTGCGATTTCGGCATCGCCAAGGCGGTGTCGAAAGCCGGCCAGACCCAGATGGGATCGCTCAAGGGGAAGCTGCAGTACATGTCTCCCGAGCAGGCCTGGGGGCGGCCGGTCGACGCCCGCTCCGACATCTTCTCGCTCGGTGCCGTCCTCTTCGAGATGCTCACCGGCGAGCGCCTGTTCTCCGGCGACAGCGAGATGTCGATCCTGGAGGCGGTGCGCCACGGCCGCATCCGCACGCCGCGCGACATCGATCCGTCGATTCCCGTCGAGGTGGACGAGATCGTCACCCGCGCGCTGGCCTACGACGTGCGCGACCGCTTCCAGAGCGCCGGCGAGATGATGCAGCGGATCGAGGGCGTGCTCCACACCCTGGTGCCGTCGCCCGGGCCGGGCGAGCTGGCGGCCTATCTGGCGCGCGTCACGGCGCCCGAGCCGTCCTCGGGCGACGCGCTGTTCATCCCGCCGCCTTCTCCGGTCGCCATCCCGGCCCACCTCCCGGACCCCGAGGTGCCGCCGTCCCTGTTCACGCCGGAGCTCACCCCGCTCCCCGCCGAGGCGGCGCCGGTCGCGGCCGTGACGCCGCTCGGCGATGTGCACGTCGAAGAGACCGGCGGGCGGCGGAGCCGGCTCTTCCTCGTCGTCGCGATCGTCGTCCTGCTGGCGGCGGTGATCGTGACCTTCTTCTTCCTGCGCGGCCGCCACGGCGGTGAAGCCGCGCCTCCAGCCGCGACGGGTCCGGCGGCACAACCGGCACCGGCCGCTCCGGCGCCCGCCCAGCCCGTCCAACCGGGTGCGAAAGCCGCTCCCGGAACGGCCCCGCCGGCTGAGACGATCGATGTGCAGGCGATCCTCAAGGAGGAGCTCGCCAAACGGGAGAAGGAGCGCCGCCGCAAGTACGAGGCCCAGGTCCAGCAGCTCGAGCGCGAGCTGGCGAAGGCCCAGAAGGATGCCCAGGACAAGGCCCGAGCTCCGGAGGGCCAGAAGCCCCCGTCGCAGGAGACCCCCGCCCGGCCGCCGCGATGATCACGGCTCCGGATTGACGGAACTTGTCAGTTGTTGGAAACCGGGATATCCTCCCGCCCGGTCGCCCTGGATTCCCGCCCCCGCACGGGGCATCGGTACCCGCGGCCCGATTTGCCGTGCCGGAGGAAGCATGAGCCTCAACGAGAATCAGCGGAAGTTCTACGAAAACATCCACTCCACCACCCGGCAGGAGATGGAGGATCTCGATCGCTCGATCGAGGAGGAGCTGGCCAAGGTGAAGGACCGCCTGGCCGAGCTCCAGAACGCCAAGAAGGCCGCGCGCCAGATGTACGACGCCGCCTGTATGCGTCTCGGCATCCCCAACGATCTGGAAGCCGAAGAGGCGCAGGGCGAGGCCTGATCCCCAGGGCCTCCCATCTCCGGGAGGCCTCCGCGCCGTCCAGCGTTCCATGGCCTGGTTCCGCAAGACCAAGACTCCGAAGCCGATCCGTCCGGAGCGGCCGCGCAGCAACGTCCCCGAAGGGCTGTGGGTCAAGTGCGAGGGGTGCAAAGAGGTCATCTACTCGCGCGACCTGGACCGCAACCTGCGGGTCTGTCCGAAGTGCGGCTTCCACATGCGGATCGACGCGCGGACGCGCATCGCCCTCCTGCTCGACGAGCCGGAGCCGCGCGAGCTGTTCACCAACGTCAGCCCCACCGATCCGCTCGGCTTCCGCGACAGCAAGCGCTACCGCGACCGCTTGAAGACCTACCAGCAGGCGGTGGACGAGCGCGATGCGGTCGTCGTGGTCCAGGGGCATCTGGATGAGATCCCGGTCGTCATGGCCTCCATGGAGTACCGTTTCATGGGAGGCTCGATGGGGTCGGTCGTAGGCGAGAAGATCACCCGCGCCGTCGAGCGGGCGTTCGAGCGCCGCCTGCCTCTCCTGGTGGTCTCGGCCTCGGGCGGCGCGCGCATGCAGGAGGGGGTCCTCTCGCTGATGCAGATGGCGAAGATCTCCGCCGCTCTCGCCCGCTTGCGCGAGGCGCGCCTCCCGTATCTCTCGATCCTCACCGATCCGACGACCGGCGGCGTCACCGCCTCCTTCGCCATGCTGGGAGACCTGAACATCGCAGAACCGGGAGCGCTGATCGGCTTCGCCGGACCGCGGGTGATCGAGCAGACCATCCGGCAGAGCCTGCCCGAAGGCTTCCAGCGCAGCGAGTTCCTGCTCCAGCACGGATTCCTCGACCTGGTGGTGAAGCGGTCCGAGATGAAGGAGTCGCTCGCCCGCTGCCTCCGCCATCTGTACCGGCCCTGACCTCCCCCGAGCCGATCCTCGCGAGACTCGAAACGCTGGGCATCCGGCTCGGCCTGGAGCCGACGCGCGACCTCCTCGCCCGCCTGGGCTCGCCGCACCTCCGGGCCCCGACCGTCCTCGTGGCCGGCAGCAACGGCAAGGGGTCGACCTCGGCCCTCCTGGCCGCGATGGCCACGGCGGCCGGATACCGCACCGGCCACTACACCTCGCCGCATCTCGATCGGGTGGAGGAGAGGCTGCAGATCGACGGCTCGCCCGTCGCCTCCGACCGGCTCGGTCGTCTGCTCGAGGAGATCGTGGACGCCGCCGAGCGCGCGACCGGCGCGCCGCCCACCTACTTCGAGGCCCTGACGGTCGCCGCCTTCCGCTGGTTCGCCGAGGAGGATCTGGACCTGGCGGTCGTCGAGGTGGGTCTGGGCGGGCGGCTCGATGCGACCAATCTCTCGGAGCCGATCCTCTCGCTCGTCACCTCGATCAGCCTGGAGCACCGGGAGTTCCTCGGCGACACTCTGTCCGCCATCGCCCGCGAGAAGGCCGGCATTTTCCGTCCCGGCCGGCCGGCCCTGGCCTGGGTGACCGACCCCGAGCCGCGGGCAGCGCTCGCCGAAGTGGCCGCGGAGAAGGGGACCGATCTCCGCTTCGCCCCGGACCTGGTGCGGATCGAAAGCTCCGAGCTCGAAGGCTGGAGCGGTCAACGCGTCCGGCTGGTCACCCCCGGAGGGAGGCACGACCTGCGGATCGCTCTCCTCGGCGCACACCAGCAGCGCAACCTGGGCCTCGCCGTCCTCGCCGCCGAGACGCTGGCCGGCGATTTCCCGCGCCTCGATGCGCAATCGATCGCGGCCGGCGCCGCCGCCTGCCGCTGGCCCGGCCGTCTGGAGGCGATCGAGCTTCTGGGAGGCCGGCACCTCCTCCTCGACGCCGCCCACAACTCCGAAGGAGCCGCGGCTCTGGCCGACTTCCTGGCCGACCTCGGAGCGCCGGTCGACCTCCTCTTCGGAGTCCTGACCGACAAGGACGCCGCCGAGATGCTCGGCGCGCTCGTACCGCACGCGAGGCGGCTGATCCTGACCACCCCGCCCAGCCCCCGCGCCCAGGACCCCGCCGCGCTGCTCCCCTATCTAAAAGGAATGGAGGATGTGGAGGTCGAGCCGGACCCGGCGCGGGCGTTCGAGCAATTGCTCCAGGGGAATGGGGAGACCCTGGTTGTTTGCGGGTCGATCTATCTGATTGGGGAGGTGCGGGGGCGGGTGCGCCAAGCCGGCGTGAGCTGACCGACCTGCGCCGGCTCAGCCTCGGCTGCGCTCGTCGAGCAAGGTGCGCAAACGAGCAATCTCCGCCTCGGCAGCCTCGGCCCGCCGGCGCTCCGCCTCGGCCTGCTCTTCCGGCGCCGGCACCAGGCTCCCGTCGGCATGGAAGAGCCGGACCCAATCTCCTTTCCGCCCATCGACGACGCCATGCCAGAGGCCGAGGGATGCCCCGAGCTGCTCGCTCCAGAAGCGCCCATGCTCATCCGGCGGGATCGGCTGGTAGGTCCGGCCCGCCAGACGCAGCCCTTCAAGCCTCACCTCGTCCGGATCGTGCAGGAAGTACTCCGCCGTGCGGAAGACCCGGGCGTAGAGGTCTCTCTTCTCGGTGCGGTCTTTGCGCTTCGTCGAGGGCGACAGCAGCTCGACGATGACGTCCGGCAGTCGCCCGTCCTCCTCCCACGCGATCCACACCTTGCGCTCGCGGTCCGGGTCGACGCCGCCCACCCAGAAGACGTCCGGGCCGCGGAAGGCCTTCTGCTCCGGCGGCTCCAGGCCCTGCGCCACCTCCTGCGCGACCTCCCAGGCCTGCTCGAGGGAGTAGTACACGAACATGTTCCCGCCGGTGTAGAAGTCGGTCCGGCCCTGTTCCGCCATGACCTGGCGGAACAGCCTCCGCAGGAGGGGGTATTCGAGGGTATGCCACTCGGTCTCCAAGGGCTCTCCATCGTCCAGGACGAGCTCGAAGGGTAGAGGCGCGAGCGCCGCGACCGCTGGCTGGCTCATGGCGTGCTCCCTTGCGGAGTCGTTGTCTGCGAAGATCTTATTCCGCATCACCGGCAAAGGGAAGGGGGACGAGGGAGTCCCGGTCCTTCTCCTGGACGACAGGATAGCACGTGCCCTGTCGCGAGGCTCCGGGGGCGGGTTATGATTCGGGAGTGATACTCCGCTCACTGTATCTCGACGGCTTCAAGAGCTTCCGAACTGCTCAGATCTTCTTCGGTCCGTTCACGCTGCTGGTCGGTACCAATGCATCCGGCAAGAGCAACGTTCAGGATGCACTCCGGTTTCTCCACGGCTGCGCTCAGGGATTCACGATCGCCGAGGTGATCGGTGAGAAGTGGGGCCCCGGGGGCCTACTTCTCTGGCGCGGGATTCGCGGCGGGGTCCGTGAGATCGCCCGAGCTGGAGAAGATATATTTGCCCTCTATGTCGATGCGGAAGAACCCGTTGCGGGAGAGCAGTACAGCTACAAAGTCGTCGTGGAGCTCAGCGAGGAGGGCAAGACACTGGAGGTCAGGGACGAGTCTCTTGAGGCGGGACACCGGGTCGTTTTCCGCCAAGACCCGAATCGCTCGATCTTCTTCCCGGACTCCGAGAGGAGATGGAGGCACTACTCAGCAGGCCGAACGGCCCTCGTCCGGATTGCGGAAGATGATGACGTCGAGAAGACGAGACGGAACGACGCCCGACTCCTCGTGGACTCCCTCAAGAACATTCGCTTCCTGGATCTCGCACCCGACGCGATGCGGCACCCATCGACACCTGGCGAGCAGGTCCTGGGCGACCGCGGCGAGAATCTGTCGACCGTCCTCTACAACCTCACGGCGGACGCCGCGAAGAAGGAAGCCCTCCTTGGCTGGCTGCGGAGTCTGACCCCGCTCGACGTCGTCGACCTCCGCTTCCATGAAGACCTTACGGGACGGGTGCTCGTCTACCTGGTCGAATCCAGCGGGCGGGAGATCTCCGCGAAGAGCGCATCCGACGGTACCTTGCGCTTCCTCGCTCTCGTGGCGGCGTTGCTCAGCTCGGAATCCGGTCACGTCTTCTTCATCGAGGAGATCGACAACGGCCTCCACCCGACCCGGCTGCACCTGCTGCTCGACGTCATCGAGCAGGCGACCCGGAACTTCGGCTGCCAGGTCATCGCCACGACCCACAATCCCCAGCTCCTCGCCTACCTGTCGCCGGAGGCGCGAGAGGACGCCGTCCTTCTATATAGACGGGAGCACGAGGACGCATCCGAGGCGATCCGCATCGTCGATCTGACGGACGTCCGCCGGATTCTCGAATCCCAGGACCTCGGACGGCTCTTCGCGACCGGCTGGCTCGAAGATGCCGTCGAGCTGATGGAGACCGAGACCCGTAGCAAGAGGGCCCGTTGAGCTTCCGCGTTCTCGTCATCCCAGAGGATTTCCGGAAAGACGAGCCCCTTCTCAAGCCCATCCTGGAGAAGATGCTGGAAGCTTGCGGCCGAACCGCCAAGGTTCGCATCTGCAAGGACCCGTTGCTCGGCGGCGTCCGCGAGGCGCTGAAGTGGTCGCGCATCCAGGAGATCCTCGACCGCTATCGCGGCATGGTGGACTGCTTTCTCCTGGTCGTCGATCGAGATGGCCTCGCAGGCCGGAAGAAGAGTCTCGCTGTCATCGAAAAAGAGGCTGCCCGGTTCCTGGGTGCCGAAGGCCGCTTCTTCGCCGAGAACGCCTGGCAGGAGGTCGAGGTCTGGGCCTTGGCCGGCCTGACCGACCTCCCACGCTCCTGGGCCTGGAAAACGGTCCGGGCGGAACCGAACGCAAAGGAGGCCTACTTCGAGCTCTATGTGCGCCAGAAAGGGCTCCCGGCGGAGCCCTTCGGCGGCCGGTTGCGGCTCGGCTTGGAGGCCTCCAAGAACTACCCGCGCATCCGTAGGCTTTGTCCCGAGGACGTAGGGGTGCTGGAATCTCGCCTGCGGGGCGGCGAGGAGGCTGGCTGACGCCGTCGGGGGCATCGGCGTTAACTTGCCGGTTGCTCTCTTCTGAGCCTTGAGCAGGGCGGAGGCCGCGCTGGCGACAGGCGCCGCCCCCCAGCCGGCCGGCGCCTTTCCCCACGCCCCGGCTGGCTGTCCCCAGCCGACCTGCGTTCCTTCCGAGTCCACCGCGGGTTGTCCCCAGCCGGCCTGCGATCGACCCCAAGAGAACGGCGTCCCGCCCCAGCCCATCGGTGCCAGGCCCCAATCCTGGGGGTCTCGTCATTCGTTGGGGGGCAATCGCCGGCGCTCCGGGAGGCGCGGCAGACGCGCAGGGCTCCGGCAGGGCTCGCTTGGGGGGGCACGGATGTGGCCTGGGGCCTTCTGATGTTCTTCTGGGGAACACCGGCGATCGTCTGGGCGCTCCCGCGGGCCGCGAGGGGCGGCACGGACAGCTCCTGCTACACTGACGCCATGTTCATCGGCCATTTCGCCGTCGGCTTCGCCGCCAAGAAGGCTGCGCCGGTGGTCTCCCTGGGCTCGCTCTTCCTGGCCTGCCAGCTCGCGGATCTCGTCTGGCCGACCCTGGTCCTCGCGGGAGTGGAGCGGGTGGAGATCCGGCCCGGAATCACAGTCGTCACACCGCTCGACTTCGTCAGCTATCCCTACTCCCACAGCCTCGTCGCTCTCCTGCTGTGGGGCGCGGCTTTCGGCCTCGGCTACAAGCTGCTGCGGAAGGGCGCATGGACGGCCTCCCTGGTCCTGGCCGCGGTGGTGGTCAGTCATTGGGTGCTGGACGTCGTCTCGCACCGGCCGGACGTACCGGTGACCCTGAGCGGCCCGCAGCGGCTCGGTCTGGGGCTCTGGAATTCCCTGCCCGCCACCCTGGCGGTCGAGGTGATCCTCTTTGCGCTCGGCGCGGCCATCTACCAGCGCGCGACGGCGCCGAAGGACAGGACCGGATCTCTTGCCCTCACCGGGCTGGTCGCCTTCCTGCTCATCGTCTACTTCGTGAACCTGTTCAGCCCGCCGCCGCCGAGCCCCGCGGCCGTGGCCTGGGGCGCTGAGGCGATCTGGCTGCTCGTCGCCTGGGGCTACTGGATCGACCGCCACCGCGTGCCGCGGGAGGCGCCGGTCACTTCTTCCCGAACATCTTCTCGTTGAAGGCCCGGGTTCCGCCCCGGGGGACCGACAGCGTCTTCCAGCCTCCACCCGCCAGGTGCTTGGCGAGGAAGACGATCTGGCCGACGTGATAGGCGGCGTGGGTCACGCCGCGCTCGATCGCCTGGACGACGTTGTGCGGCTCGGCGCGGATGGTGACGGTCCGCGTCAGATCCTCCTCGGAGAGCGCCGAGAGGGTGGCGAGGAGGCTGCCCCAGCCGTCCTCCCAGCGGGCGAGGAGGACCTCCCGGGAGGCAGAGGCGTCGGGCTCGAACTCGGCGTCCCGGTTGCGGTCGGGCTTTTCGCCGTCGGTGGTGAGGAAGTCGGTCCAGCGCGATCGCAGGTTGCCGCCGAGGTGAAGGATCAGAGCGGCGAGGCTGTTCGACTCCGGGTCGAGCGCGACGGCGAGATCCTCGTCGCGCACCTGGGCGAGCGCTTTGTCCGCCAGATCCTTGAGACTGCGGGCGCGGGCGGCGACTTCGCGGAGATAGAAGGAGGCGGCGGTTTCGGACATGAAAGGAGGCTAGCACAAGCGGTTTGCGGGCCGGCTCACACGCGTGGAGGTACCGGAATTCGTTAATGGAGCTATAATTTGCCGCGTCTGACTCCACTCCAGGACGACCAGGAGACTGCGTGACGATTCGAACGCTGTTGTTTGCGGACAATCCGGTCCTGGGACGCCTTGTGGAGATGGCCCTGTCGCGGCAGGGCTGCGACATCTTTGCTCGCGGTCCCGACGCCGCGCAGACGGAGCTGGAAGCGCAGCCGTCTCCCTGTTTGATCGCGATTGCCGCGGACGGTCCCGCAGCCGCAGCGCTCTGCCGCCGCGCCCGCGCTCTCCCCCCGGACGGCCGCCATGTGATCCTGGCCGTGATCTCCGACGCAACGCCGGACCACCTCCGGAGCCTGGTCGCCGCGGGGGCGGACGACTGGGTCCTTGCGCCGGTCGATGCGCCCATCGAAATGGATTCGCTCGCGCTGCGGATCGAGCTCGCCACGCGCCGCCTCGCCGCGCTGACCGAGGACGGCCGGACGGACGAGCCGCTGACGCGCGACGAGACCTTCCGTCTGATGATCGAGACCCAGAGCGAGGGGCTGGGCGTCAAGGACCTGGAGGGGAAGATCACCTACGTCAATGCCCGGCTGTGCGAGATGCTCGGCTACAGCCGCGAGGAGATGATCGGACGGCTGGTGACCGATTTCTTCAACGAGGAGAACCTGGCCCGCGAGCTCGTCCTCGCCCCGCAGCAGCTGGATGCGAGCGCCTCCTACGAGATCGAGATGACCGCCCGGGATGGCCGGCAGATCCCGACGCTCCAGTCGCCCAAGTGGCTCTACGACCGCGCCGGACGGAGGATCGGCTCGTTCGCCGTGGTCACCGACCTGACCGCCCAGAAGGAGGTGGAAAAGGAGCTGCGGCTCACCCAGTTCCTGATCGACCGCGCCGCCGACGCGGCGTTCTGGGCCGACCGGGAGGCCCGCTTCTTCTACGCCAACGAGGCGGCGTGCGCGTCGCTCGAGTACTCGCGGGCGGAGCTGCTCTCGCTCTCGGTGCAGGACATCCTCCGCCCCGAGGAAGCCAACCTGTTCGCGGAGATCGGTGCCGCCGTCCGCGTCCAGGGGCCCATCACCTTCGAGACCGTGCACGTGACCCGGTCGGGCCGCGAGCTGCCGGTCGAGGTCACCTTGAACTGCCTGGAGTGGGGCGGCCGCGAGTTTTTCTGCGCCTTCGCCCGCGACATCACCGAGCGCACGGTGGTCGAGCTGGCGCTGCGCGAGTCCGAGGAGCGCTACCGCAGCCTGTTCGACGGCGTCCCCCTCGGGCTCTACCGGACGACTCCCGAGGGTCGGATGCTCGACGCCAACGCCGCGCTGGTCGAGGTCCTCGGCTTCCCGAGCCGCGAGGCGCTCCTCGAATTCGACGTCAATGCGCTCTACGTCGACCCCGAGGTCCGCCACGACTGGCAGCACGAGATCGAGATCGAGGGGGTGGTGCGCACCTTCGAGGCCCAGCTCCGGCGGTACGACGGCCGGATCATCTGGGCGCGCTTCAGCCTGCAGGCCTTCCGTGACGAGGAAAAGCGGATCATCCGCTACGAGGGGGCTCTGGAGGACGTCACCGACCGCAAGCAGGCCGAGGCGGCCCTGCGGGCCAGCGAGGAGCGCTTCCGCGCCCTGGTGCAGAACGCCTCGGACCTGATCGGCATCCTGGAGGAGAACGGCTCGGTCCGCTACGAGAGCCCCTCCCATCAGCGCGTGCTCGGCCATCGCCCCGAGGACTTCATCGGCAAGAGCTTCCTCGATCTGGTCCACCCGGAGGACCGGCCGCTGGTCTCCAACGCCCTGCGGTGCCTGGTCGAGCAATCGCGGGAGATCGTGACCCTGGAATACCGGCGCCGGCACCGCGGTGGCGATTGGCGGTTCGTCGAGTCGACCGCCTCGAACCTGCTGGCGCATCCGGCGGTGGCGGGGATCGTCCTCAACTCGCACGATGTCACCGACCGCAAGGAGGCGGAGGACAGGCTCCTCCACGAGACGCTGCACGACGAGCTCACCGGGCTGCCCAACCGGGTGCTGTTCATGGACCGGTTGAAGCAGTCGATGGAGCGCTCGCGGCGCGAGCCCGACCGCTTCACCGTGGTCCTGTTCCTCGACGTGGACCGATTCAAGATCGTCAACGACAGCCTGGGCCATCTGGTGGGCGACCAGCTGC
>DASPXX010000239.1:0-15161 GCA_035637095.1 Thermoanaerobaculia bacterium | reverse complement strand
GACCAAAGGACCTTGTCCCGCTTCTGCCTGGTTGCGTCACTCATTGAGGCAGGGAACCTCCCCCAGACCCATCTCTCCAGCGGCGATCCCGCGCAGCCGCGACGCCTCTGCTACACTCGTTGCCTGCATGCGTTCGGCCATCGTCGTCCTCTGGCTCCTGGTGTTCGCGGCCAGCGCGGCGGCCGACGACCCTCGGATCCAGGGGCTCCAGATCTCCCTCGAGGGTGGCCGGGTGCTCGCCTCGTTCGCTCTCCAGGACGCCTTCGACCGCCGCCTCTCGAGCCGTCTCGAGAGCGGTCTGCCCACGTCCATCCTCTACCGCCTGGAGCTGCACCGCGACCGCAAGCGGTGGTACGACCGGCAGCTGGACGAGAACACCCTGGAGGTCGTCGCCGTCTACGACGCCGTGGCGCGGACCTACACGGTCCACTCCAAGCTCGATGAGAAGCTCGTCGAGAGCCGCACCGTGCGCGAGCGCCAGGAGGTCCAGGACGCCATGACCCACATCGGACCGCTGCCGGTCTTCTCGCTCGACAAAGTCCCCGCGGGAGGGCGCATCCTGGTCAAGGTCCGCGCCGAGCTCGGCTCGCGCACCTTCCTCTCCTTCATCCCGGTCACCATCGCCACCGACTGGGCCGACTCCAACAAGCTCCGCGTCCCCGGCGGAGGCTGATCCGGGCTCCGCATGGACCTGCGCAAACAGTTCGAGCGCCACCGCAAGAACCACCGGCTGATCGTCTCCGGTCTGGTGGGGCTCCTGCTCGTCCTCACCGGCCTCTTCTACTTCCTGCAGCGCGGGCGCGACCTGCCGGCGGCCCTGGTGACCAACCAGGTCCTCCTCTTCGTCCTCTGGTATGTCAACGTCATCCTGATCCTGACGATCGTCTTCGTTCTCCTGCGCAACCTCTTCAAGCTGCTCATCGAGCGCCGCCACCGCATCCTGGGGTCGAACTTCAAGTTCAAGCTGGTGGCCACCTATGTCGGGCTGTCGCTGATCCCGGTCCTGCTCCTCTTCGCCATCGCCACCGAGCTGCTCCAGGGCTCGATCGACCGCTGGTTCAACACGCCCCTCGCCCCGGCGCTCAAACGGGGCAACGCCGTGGCGCAGGCGCTCTACGACCGCATCGAGCAGGCTGGCCAGCAGGACGCCCGGCGGACCCTCCTGGCGATCGACGGCATCGACCTCCAGGAGTCCGAGGAGCGGCCGCGGCTGAACCGCCGGCTCCAGGAGCTGCTCGCCGAGCAGCAGCTCGACCTGCTCGCGGTCTACCAGGGGACGGAGTTCATCCACGCCGTGCTCGACTCGCGCTCCGGCATGACCGACCTGCCGGAGCCGGGGCGCGACTTCCTCAACGAGGCCGCGGCCAAGGGCACCGCCGTGCGGGTCGACTCACCGCCGGGCCGCGCCGGGCGGATCATCCTCACCGCCGTCGCCTCTCCCGTGCCGCCCGCGCCGGGCGAGACGCCGCCGCGGCCGGTCATCGTGGTCGCCGGCTCGCTGGTCGACCCGGTCCTGGCGGAAGAGAGGGACAGCCTGGTCCAGGACTACCAGACCTTCCGCCAGCTGGAGGTCCAGAAGGACGACCTGCGGGCGAGCCACCTGCTGATCTTCCTGATGGTCACCCTGCTGATCCTCCTCGCCTCGTCCTGGGTGGGGCTCTACCTGGCGCGGCGGGTCACCGTGCCGATCCAGGCGCTGGCCGAAGGGACGAAGCGGATCAGCGGCGGCGACCTCTCGCACCGCGTCGACGTCGAGGCGGACGACGAGCTCGGCGTCCTCGTCGACTCCTTCAACCGGATGACCACGGAGCTGGAGACCAACAAGGTCGAGCTCGAGCGGAGCAACCGCGAGCTGGTGACCACCAACCAGCGGATCGCGGCCGAGCGGGCCCTGTTCGCGGCGGTCCTGGCGAACGTGGCGGCCGGCGTGGTCTCGGCCGACTCGGAGGGGAGGATCTTCCTCTGCAACGAGGCGGCGCTCAAGATGCTGCGCCAGCGCGAGGACGAGGTGATCGGCCGCCTCGCCCGGGAAGCGTGGCCGGACCCCGAGCGCTCGAAGCTCGCCGCCCTGCTCGGCCAGGACGGCGACGGCGCCAGCTTCGGCCGGGCCACCCAGGAGGTCCACCTGCGCCTGGGCGGCGAGCTGAAGACCTTCGAGGCCAAGGTGACCGCCCTGATCGGAGCCGGCGGAACGGTCCAGGGCCGGGTGCTGGTGCTGGAGGACCTGACCGAGCTGATCCAGGCGCAGCAGATGGCGGCCTGGAACGAGGCGGCGCGCCGCATCGCCCACGAGATCAAGAACCCGCTGACGCCGATCCGCCTCGCCGCCGAGCGGCTGCTCTACAAGCACCGGCAGGGCGACGCCGGCCTCGGCAAGGCGATCGAGGACGGCGTGGAGATCATCGTCCGCGAGGTGGTGAACCTGCAAGGGATGGTCGACGAGTTCTCGCGCTACGCCCGCATGCCCCGCCCGCGGCCGACCCGGATCGACCTCGGCAAGCTGGTCGGCGACACCCTCAACCTCTACCGCAACCTGAAGCCCGGCGTGGAGATCGAGTCGGATGTCGCGCCCGAGGTGTCGGAGGTCTGGCTGGACGGCGAGCAGATCCGCCGCGCCCTGATCAACCTGCTCGACAACGCGGTCGAGGCCACCGAGGCCCCCGGCCGGGTGACGGTGGCGGCGCACCGCGATGATCGCAACGGGGGCTCCGTCCTCATCCAGGTCGCCGACACCGGCCGGGGCATCCCGCCCGAAGCGCGCGACAAGCTCTTCCTGCCGTATTTCTCCACCAAGGGGAGAGGCACCGGCCTGGGCCTCGCCATCGTCCACCGCATCATCACCGACCACCAGGGGACGATCCAGGTGGAAGACAACGCGCCCAGGGGGACGGTGTTCACGGTGGAGCTGCCGGGGTAGGATCGCACCATGATCGGCAGAGTCGTCGGTACGAGCTATCGGATCGTCGAGAAGATCGGCGAGGGGGGGATGGGAGCGGTCTACCGTGCGGTGGACCAGATGCTGGAGCGCGATGTGGCGCTCAAGGCGATCCGGCCCGAGCTCGCCCGCGAGCCTGACATCGTCGAGCGCTTCCGGGCCGAGGCCAAGGCCCTCGCCCGCATCCACCATCCGGCGATCGCCAACGTCTACAGCTTCTTCTACGAGGGCGAGGATCTCTTCCTCGCCATGGAATTCGTGCGCGGCCGGCCGCTCTCGCGCGTCCTCGCGAGCGACGGACCGATTCCCTGGGAGCGCGCCATCGCCCTCCTCGGCTCGGCGATGGCCGGCATCCAGGTGGCCCACGACGCCGGCATCGTCCACCGCGACCTCAAACCCGAAAACCTGATGGTGACCGGAGCCAGCGACGCCGGAACCATCAAGGTCATGGACTTCGGCATCGCCCGGGTGATGGGGAGCGGCCATCTCACCCGCACCGGCCTCCTGGTCGGCACACTGCGCTACATGTCCCCGGAGCAGATCCGCGGCGAGGAGGTGGACGGCCGCGCCGACGTCTACGCTCTCGGCGCCGTCCTCTACGAGATGCTGACCGGCCGTCCGCCCTTCGAAGGAGCGAGCGACTGGGCCATCCTGCGCGCCCAGATCGAGGACCCGCCGCGGCCGCCGAGCGAAAAGATTCCCCAACTCCCCTGGTGGATCGACCGCGCCGTGCTCAAGGCGCTCGACAAAACGCCGGCCGAGCGCTTCCAGACCGTCGAGGAGATGCACCGCACCCTGATCCGTCAGGGCGAGACCATGCCCGGCCGGACCGCGCCGGCCCGCAACCAGCTGATGGAAGAGCTGCCGACCGTGGTCACCCCGCCGGGCTCGCGGACGCCCACCCCGCCGCCGGTTCCTGCCGCGACCGTACCCCTGCCGCCGTCCTCACCGGCCGTGACCCCGCCGCCCGCCCTCCCGCCGCCGCTGCCGCCGGCCGCCTTCTCCGGCCCCTCGCCGAGCTCCTACCGGCCGGTGGAGATCTCCCCCCGGGGGACGTCGGCCGGGAAGGTCCTCGCCGTGGCGGCCCTGCTCGCAGTCCTGCTCGGGATCGGCGGCGCCGCCTTCTGGCTCACCCGCGAAAAGCCGGCCGAGGTGGCGCAGACCGGCACCGAGCCCGCCGCCAACCCGGCCGTCTCCGCTCCGCCGGAAGCCGTCCCGGCGACCGGCACCACGGAGTCCCGGCAGGAGCAGGCGCCGGCCCCCGCGGTGACCAGGCCGGCCCCGGCGCCCGTCCCGCCGCCGTCCAGGCAGACCGCCCTGCCGCCCGAGCCGCAGGAGGAGACGACCACCGCCGCTCCGGAAAGCCAGACGTCACCCGGCGAGCCGGCCGCCACCGACACGCCTCCCGGCGAGGAACCCACCCCGACGGCCGGGAGCCCGATGGAGGAGATGCGGCAGCTGGCGAGCGACCTCCAGACGCGGAGCGCCCAGCTCATCGACACCTACCAGGCCTTCCTGGACAAGAAAGACGAAGCCGACCAGGAGATCACCGACGACGACGAGCAGCTCCAGGAAGACATCGAGGCGCTCGCCGACGTGGCCGACCGCTTCCACAAGCAGGTCGAGGGCGGCGGCTTCTTCGGCCGCATCCGCCGCAGGCCACCCGCGGAGCACATCATCAAGGTCCAGCAGCGCGGCCGCGAGCTCGTCCAGCAAGGCCAGCGGGTCGACGACCTGATGAACAAGGTCCAGCCCGGCCCGGAGGTGCGCCAGGCCTGGCAGGACGTACGCCGGAAGTGGAAGCGGGTGGCGGAGATCGCCGCCGGGCTCCGCTAGTACCGGAACACCGCCGCCGCCGCGTACCCTTTCGGCACCTCCTGCTGCTCCACGGCGAACACCTTTCCGCCGTGCAGGAAGGTCTGGACCGCGGCCCGGTCGAGCAGGTCCTCGCTGCCGTTCGTTTGCGCGTTCTGCTCCTCCTGGAACTGGACCTCCCGCTTCTGCGGATCGTACGTCCCCCAGATCCGCACCCCGCGGGCGGTGAAGATCGCGTCGACCCGCCCGTCGTGCGCCGCCGGCAGGATCTCCCGGATGTCCCAGGCGGCGCGCCCGGTCCCCAGGTAGTCGCCGAAGCGCTCCGCGGCCTTCCGCCGGTCCTCCAGGAAATAGGGCTCGACGATCTCCCACGCCTTGGCGTGCAGCTCCTCGGGCGAGAGCCCGTCGGGATTGCCGGTGAGCGCCTCGTCCATCACGTGCGGCAGCCGGGTGACCTCCTTGAAGCGCGGCAGCACGTACTCCACCCCCGCCAGGACGAACGGCGCGTCGCGGTCGACGTCCACCGCCAGGTGCTCGAGGTTGTTGTCCACGAGCTTGAAGAACTTCTGCATCTCGGCCTTGGTGTCGTCCTCGGCGGTGCCGTGCCCCGGAAAGATGGGAGCCCGCGACACGGTCTTCGAGCTGCCCGTCTGGAACTGCGTGGAGCGGCGGGTCAGCTCGCCCATCACCTCGGTGAACGTGCGGGGCATCTCCCCCAGATCCACCTCCTGGACGCTGTAGCGGTCGCAGGAGAAGAGGCGGATGTCGCGCTTGGTCAGGCAGAGGATGTAGAAGTGGCCGTCGCCGTTGAGCAGAGGGAAGAGCGGCTTCAGGTGGAAGCGCTGCTCCACCGCCACCAGCTCGCGGAAGGCGACCGGGAGGCGGAAGGTCTCGAAGACGCCGCTGCCGAGGAAGATCGCCAGGCCGTCCTGCTGGTGCTCCCACCAGGTCTGATCGTCCAGGAGATTGCGCGCCGGCTTCAGGAGCTCCGCGGCCTCCGGACCGCGGATCCCGTGCTCTCCCAGCCGCTGCTCCGCCGTCCGCAAGAGGTTCTTGAGGCGGATCTTGTTCTGCTGGGTATCCCCGGCGCGCACCGTGGGCAGGAAGATCGAGACGCAAAACCCGCCGTTCTTGCGGATCAGGGACTGGATCTCTCGCTGGGAAATCAACTGCATGGAGGCACCTCCTGTCGCGGTTTCCGACGTCCCCGGAAAGTGGGAACCGGGGTAGAGAAAAATCTACAGCAAGCGGCGTGCCTCGCCTCTCGACCCGAAAGGGCAGCCAGCGCCCTCGTGGGGCAGGCCGATCCACTCCCGGAAGGTCTGGAGCAACTCGGCTCCTATCTCGACCGGCTGGGGCTCGTCGAGGGGACCCTCCTCCTTTTCGACAACCGGCCGGAGCCTCCTCCTTTGCCCGAGCGGTGCTCGCGCAGCGAGACCGAGCACCGCGGCCACCGGATCTGCGTGCTGCGGCTGTGAGATCCAACGCTGGGATGCTCATGCGAGACACTCGGACGTTCATGCCGACCCTCTCGGTAGAGCCTTCCAGGCCGGTCACTCGCTCCGGCTGCCCTCCTGTTTCATTTGGAGAGTCCGGCGCAGAACGTGAAGAGTCGCTCGATCCTTGTCCCGGTCCGCCTGCTCCTTCGAGAGGATGATCTTCTCCAGGCTCAAAACCCGTACGTTGACGCCCGCGACCTCCGAAACCTGCGTGTCGGGGATCAGGTCGGCGTACGACATCCCCGCCCCGATCTTCTCCATGACGTCGAGAGGTCCGAGCGAGGTGATCAGCTGGTGCATTCGAAAAGACGCGAGCTTCTCCGCATCGGGGACGATGTACCGGCCCGCGGGGTCGAGATAGCGAGCGTCGATCTCCAGGAGGGCAGCGAGGAGACGCGGCAGGTTTTCAGGAATCTTCAGGAAAACGATGTCGAGGTCAAAGGTAACGACCGGAGCCCCATGAACGATGGCTGCCAAGCCGCCAACGAGGATGTACTCCACCTCGTGGCGGGACAGGACTTTCAGGATCTCGATGAACTTAGGAACGGAGGCCATTCCGGAGCATCATGACGCCTTCGACAAAGTTTTGCGCCGCTTCGACGCGCTGAGTCGGCGTAAGGCTGAGCATCCAGAAGATGACGTGGTCGTCATCCCCTTCCCAGACGTGTGGCTCCAAGTCCTCGGGCTCGCTGCCCGGGACCGCTTCCTCTTTGGGACGAGCGGAGTCGGCTGGGTGGCTCATGCCTCTATGGTAGCAGGCTTGGCGCTTCTCCGAATGGCTGGAGATGTCCAATGACCTCCATGCCCTTGATCCTCCGCCCGCCATGGACAAAATCCACGTGTTGGATCAGGAAAAAGCCACCCTCCATCCATTCGAAGGTCACGTGTCCAACGATGTCCGGACCAGACACCTTCCACGTGCCGACCAATCTGTCCAGACTCTTGAGGTCGGGATTTGGCTCAGGTGATTGCCGTTCGGTCATGATGGCGTCCCCTCGTCATGAAGCCGAGCAGAGTCGGCTGGGTGGCTCATAGCTCCATGGTAGCAGCTACCCGCCAAGAGGGATCGTCCCCGCGAGGGCACCTGATCGTGCGACTCGTCGCCCCCTCGTGGTACGATCCACCCGATATGCCAACCCGCAAGTCACCCCTTCCAGCTCTAGGGAGCCTCCACCTGCGGCATCCCGGGCTCTATGAGCCGCTCTGTCGAGCCTACGCGGACGCTGCGGCCATCTGTCTCAGCGAGAGCCACACCTCGCCGGTGGAGTTCGAGATCCGCCGCGAAGACACGTCGTGCCTCCGCGAGCTCGCCTGGGACGAACCGTCCCGGGATGCACTGGCGAGTTGGAGGAACAGCCACGAGGCGACGGAACAAGGAGCGACCTCGGTGGGCCTGGCGACGGTGGAAGCCGAGTTGGGGCTGGTGGCTCTGTCGCGGGCGGAAACGCGGACCGGGGCGGATTTCTACATCGCCCGTCCGGGGCAGAAGCTTGAAGAGGCCCATCGCCTCGAAATTTCCGGGACGAAGGCCGGCATGCTGCGAGACCTCCACTCCCGCTTGCGCCAGAAGGTTCACCAGACTCGGAGAGGTTTGTCGAGTCGGCCCGCCCTCGCTTGCGTCGTCGGTTTCCGGGTCAAGATGGTGGCCCTGGCTTCCCTGGAGATGGAGGGAGGAGATGCCTAACCCGGAGCATCAGCAGGCCCAGGATCTCGCGGCGAGCGCGGAGCTCGCCATGGCCAGAGGCGACTCCGAGACCGCCCGCAATCTCTACGCGAGAGCCGCGGACTTGGAGTTGGAGGGATTTCGGCAACTCTCGCGAAACGAGCCCAGAAGCCGAGGGATTCTCGCGGTCAGCTATGCCGCGCTTCTCTTCAAGGCCAAGCTCTACGACCGGGCCGAGGTCGCCATCTGCGGTCTTCTGGCGGATCCCGGAATTCCTCCTGAGTTTCGGGACGAGCTCCGGGACCTTCTTCAGGTCACCTGGGACGAGCGACTGTTGGAAAGCGAAAGGCTGAGAGACTCCGGAGCGGAGCTCACGGTGGCTCTCCGCGGAGGAACGATCGGTGCCGGAACCGCTCCTGCCGAGGTCGCTGCCCACTACCTCAGCGGGTTCAATCTGCTGTTCTCCAGAATCGCCGAGCATGAAATAGGCGATCCGCTCCGACGACAGGGACCATCTCCCCCGGCGATACAAAATCTCTTCCACGCCCGCGCGACCCAGGCTTCCGCCGGGAGCTACCGGTTTACCCTCAAAATTCTGGAGCCTGTCCTCGAAGAGGGGCAACAGGGATCGGACGCTCACCGCGTTTCGCGGCGCGCTCTCGAAGTCCTTCAGGCCGTGGCCCACAATGACCAAGCGGCTCTCGCAGAGGCTGTCCCAGACGGGAGCTATCGGCTCGCGCTGGCGCGCTTGATCCGCAACGTTGTCCCCGCAGGCGATGCCTTGGCCGAAGTGGAGGTTCGGACGGAAAACGATGGTCCCCTCGAAGCCGTCCGCCTCGTCCCGGAGGACCGCTGGACCGTGAACGAGACCATCCGTGCGTTGAGGGCGCTGCCGGAACAATCCGAGATCCGTGAGGAGACTATCGCCGGGACGCTCCGGGCCGTGCATCTCGATCAGCACTGGATCAGGGTCGTTCCAAATGAGGGTCCACCTGTCGAGGTGAGCACGACTTCCGAGGATCTGGGGGACGTCATCGGCCCCATGGTGAATCGCAAGGTGGTCGCCCGGATTTCCCGCAGCGGCCGCTCCGAGCGCAGCCGGCCTCAGCTGCTGGATCTCGAGTTGCTGGAGGATTGAGACTTTTTCATGATCTCTTGGGCTTGCCCGAGGTCTCAACGGTTCCAAAAGACGCCAGCCGTTCCAAAAAGCCCCGGCGGCAGAAGCCCACGAGCCCGAAGGAACAGGGCAACCGCGCTCGGCATAAACCCACTTGCCGAAAGAGAAGCCTCGCGGGCGGCGCCAGGGGCGCCACTGCGCTCGCAAAAAACTTTTCCTCGCTCTGGCAAGTCACTGCCGGATCAAAAGGTCTTTTCCTCGTTCCAGAGAGTCAATAAGCAGATCAAAAATGGAGATCGAGCACGAGCGACGGGCCTTCCCAAGGGGTCAAGGCCCTAATCAAAAGAGTTTTTGGAGGCGGCCAACGGCTTGGCGTTCAGCCGCCGAGTGCGCGCTGGACATCGTACTACCTTGCGAAACCACGGATCGCGCGCCCGGTCGGCTGTAACGCCCTTGTTGGGCCGACCGCTCACACGGATATTCCGGCCTCTTTCAACAGGTTGTCCTTGTAGAGCTCAGTGACGCCGGTACGCATGGCAGAGTAGGTAATGGGACTCGTCGCAATTTTCTTGGTTTCATAACCCACACTCTTGAGATGTGGCTCGTACCTGGAGCAGATTTCCTGGCCATTCTTGCGCCAGAACTCAAGTGGGTCGCGCTTCCATTCAACCGTTCCAGTCGCGGTTGGACCAGCCATGACACGGAGCCCCGCGTAGATTGGGTATAGCCAGCCCGTGGGGTACTCATACTTCATATCGCGCATGGAGAACTGCGACTTGGACGGACTTTTGCGGTACTTTTTGCTACCCTTCTCGTACAGGCGCTCATCGAAGATGCGCACTTCTGTGATTCGACCGAACTTTCCGCCGAGGTAAGTGGGAAACGAATACTGGATCTCGTCGAAGAGTTGGAGAAGGTCGGGAACCAGGTGGATCCATGCGGACAGTTCGTCCGGCTGTTTCTCCGAATACGTGAGGAACGAATCGAGGCATTTCTCTTTCCGGCCGTAGGCTCCATTGGGTTCCTTATCAGGTGCCTCCTCAGAGAACTGGGGATAGAACACCATGAGGAGGGCAATAATCTGGAGAACGTCGATGGAACCCTTGTCACCTTCGCGCCACGAGATTTCACCGTAGTACGGCTGGGATTCGAGAACGGTCTTAAGGAGATCGAAGTGGTGGCGCGCGTCGGCAAGAGACTTCTGCTTGACTTGTACACTGTTGTTCCGCGCCTCTTTAATGTCGTTGAGGAGCGCTTCGAGTTGGAAATCTACTTGATCACAGCGAGGGACCAGGATCTGCAAATTGACGAATCGCGACTTGAGATGTTCAAGAGCGTCGGCATCGAGCGAACGGCGCCACTCGTTAATCTGTGCGTTGGTATTTCCTCCGTCGAGAATTCCGTATTGCCTCTCCTCTTCTTCAGTCTCATGTAGCCGAAGCCGCACGCGCTCGGACTTGTTGTCGTACTCAAGGCCCTTAGCCAGAATTGTGATGCCCCGGTTGAGCAGGTGGAAGTGGTCTCCGGGCTCTTCGAGCGACCCACGGATGTCCTTCGCGACCCGCGACTTGGGATCGGGTCTCCTGGGATTCGGACCTAATCCGATGTTAAATGGGTATTGGTCGAGCGAAACAACAACCTCGCGTCGATCAATCAGCCCGCTGGGATCGTCGATCTTTCGAAGGGAATGGACGCGGAACCAGTCTGTGGATTGCCTAAGCTTCTCAAGCTCCATGACGTTTTCCTTTCCTCGCACGTAGCGATGGAAACCCGTGCTGTCGCGAAAGCGAGCAGCTGCCAATGTGGGAGAAGACGACACGCCTTCCCGTATGCGATCAGCGAGTCTAGGGGAGAGAAGAAAGGTGGGCCAACCTGCGTGGATCTTTCGATGCCTCGCTTCTCGCAGCCCAGCATCCGCCGAGTGCAACGCCTACGTTAAGCCAGGTCGACGGGAAAGTCAAGTCCAACGTTGCGCGGACCCGTTCGAGACCCAATCGCTTCAAGTCAGCCGGCGCAAGGGAGGTCAACGGGACGCCGGCGGTCCCAGAGGGGCGCCAGCTCGATCCGGAGTGGTCTTCCAGGTCTGGCCGTCACCGGCAGAGTTGGCAGGTGCTACGATGAGCGTCTTGGGTTCGAGCAAAACGAGGCTGAGGCGATGCACAACGAATTCACGGCGATCGTCGAGAAGGATGGGGACTGGTTCATCTCCTACTCTCCCGAGATTCCTGGCGCCAACGGCCAGGGTCGCACGAAGGGGGAGTGCCTCGAGAGTCTGGCGGCAGCCATCTCGCTCATTTTGGAGGACCGACGCGAAAACGGCCTGCGGGGAGTCCCCGCCGAAGTGGAGTGAGACGTGGTGGTCGTTGAACGAAAAGAGCCGCGCTGTAGCTCGCGACTGACCTCACCACTCCTTCACCTCCTCCAACGTCCCCCGCACCAGAGGTGTCGGCGCGCGCCCCCTGGGACCGCTGGCGTCTCGCCGGCATCATCAAGATAGTGGGCCGAAGGCCCGGCCTTCTGGAAGGGCGGCGGGAGACGAGAGGGGAGTTCGGGGCTGCAGAGTCCATTGCCGGCCAGCGTGGTTGAGGGGAATGTGGGCCGGCGAGACGCCGACGGTCCCAGGGGCGATGCTCGGCCAGCGGGAGTCCCCGCCAGAGGTGCCGGGCTTCTCCTGCGCCTTCCCGTTGAACGGAAGAGTTCCTCAGCCACTGCGGGACACCCGAAGATCGGGTGAAAATGCTGTGGGCAGGGAGCGAGATACCGGCGAAGCGCCGTTCAGAGGGTCTGGCTGTCGCTGAACGGGCCGCATACAGGGACACCGAAGCCGCGAAAGTGAGAGACGTTCCTGGTCGCGACGCCCAAGTCCGGTGACTTGGCGATCGCCAGGATCAGCAAATCTCTCAGCTCGATCGATCGCCCCCGGCGACGCGCTCGCGCCTCGTTCGCACCCCCGCGAAGGGATCAGCCGGCACGAACTCAAGGCGGTCGGGCTCGAAGTCGCTGACGCCGCCGTCATATCGCTGCTTCAGGGCTTCCACCCGCTGCAAGAACGCGGCGCCGCCCGCCCTCGGGGACTGTTGGTCGGCCATCAGCGTTTGAATGCCCTTCGTCATGACCATCATAGGCTAGCCGATGGTCGTCGAGGGAGGCAACCCCACCCTGATGACACCACGGCAGGTTGAGCCGAAGGCCCGTCCTTCTTGGAAGGGCGGTCAGTGGTCGAGGGGAATGTGGGCCGGCGAGACGCCGGCGGTCCCAGGGGGCCGATGCTCGGCTCTCGTTCCGAAAACGACTGCATCAAGGTGCCGGCCTCCCGGGGCCGAAGCCGATTGGCGTGGGCGAAGGTCGGATGTGCCCGGGCGAAGGCTCGACAGATCGGGGCGATGGCGGTACTGAGCGGGCGAAGGCCGCCCCTCGCCGGGCCACAGCGGCCCCCCGCTGAACGGCGGCCGCCCTCCTCCATTCGGCTTCTGCCCTCTTCTGTTCGACCTTTGCCCTTCGCTGTTCGAGAGCTGCCCTCAGGTTTCGAGAGCCATCCCTCGGCTGGCGGGCACCGCCCTCTCACCGACTTGAAACGCCCCTCGTTGTTCGAGTAGCGCCCATCGGCTCAAGCTCGTCGCACACTCCATGGGAGCGCCCTCACCACTCCATCACCTCGTCTAGAGGCCCCCGCACCAGCGGAAGATCCTCCGGCAACCACGCCTCGAAGCCGGGGCTGGTGAAGAGGGCGTGATCGCCAGGATAGGTGGGGACGAGGTAGAGCGGGAAGCGCTCGAAGATCTCCCGGTCGGAGCGCTTCCGGCGCTTCTGCACGGCTTCGCGGCAGGCGGCGGCGCGGTCCAGGTTCCCCAGGAGCCAGGTGAGCGCCCGGAGCTGCGCCACGGTGCGCTCGTCGGTCAGGCGCGGCGGCTCGGGTGCGCCGCTGCTGGAGGTCGAGGATGGCAGGAGCTTGCGGACACCGCGCCGGAGGAGGTCCCAGGGGCCATATCCCTTCCAGCGGATGCGGAACCCCTCCCAGGTGGTGATCGGGGGGAGCTGCGGCGCTGCAGCCGATCCCGGTGATGCCGTGTTCGCGATGTGGCCGGCGTAGGGGTCGAGGCGCAGGGTCTCCGCTCCCGGGTTGTTCTCCAGGAGCAGGGTCTGGGTGCGGGAGAGGACGGTCAGGAGGAGAGCCGGCATGATCCGCTCCCAGAGACCGGGCTCGTAGTTTTTGAAGGCGGTCAGGAAGGCGTTGCGCTCGAAGAGGAAGCCGCGGTTGTAGAGACCCAGGAGATCGCTCGTTGCGCTGGAGCGGTGGTGGACCACCGCGTCCGGCACGAAGACGACCCGCTCGCCTCCCGACCAGAGGCGCCAGCCCAGGTCGACGTCCTCCAGATAGGCGAAGTAGGACTCGTCGAAACCGCCGGCCTGGAGAAAGCTCTCCCTCCGGATCAGCATGTTGCCGCCGCAGGCGAAGAGGAGCTCCTCCCCCGCCGCCGGCACCCGCGCGCGGTCGAGCGGACGCCGGAAGTCGAGCTGGAAGGCGTGGCCGTCGAAGGTCATCACGCCGCGGCCGAAGTCGAGGCGCTTCCCCTCCCAATCGACGATCTTGCCGGAGACCGCGGCCACGTCCGGCGGCGCCGCGGCCAGGGCGTCGACGAGCGCCGCCAGCCACTCCGGCCGCGGCCTGGTGTCGTTGTTCAGGAAGGCAACCGCGTCTCCGGCGGCCTCGGCGACCAGCCGGTTGTTGCCCGCGCAGAAGCCCAGGTTCACCAGACTGGCGATCAGGCGGACGCGGGGGTGCCGCGGCTGGACCTCGCTGCGCAGCCAGTCGGCCGTGCCGTCGGTCGAGCCGTTGTCGAGGACGAGGACCTCCCAGTCGACGCCCGGATCGCGCTGAGCGGCGAGGGCCTCCAGGCAGGTCTCCAGGTGCCGCCGGCCGTTCCAGGAGAGGATGGCGACAGAGACCTTCCGGATCATGCTCTCCCCACCAGGCGGCGGAGCTTGCGGCGGGCGCGGAAGAGCAGCGGATCGGGCGGCGCCGCGGTCTCCCGCCGCTGGACCCAGCGCTCCTTCGTCTCATCGATCCACGGCTCGCGGCAGAAGCGGACGAGGGGGGCCAGGGCGGTGTCCCAGCGGAAGCCGCGCAGGAGCTCCCGGGCGCCGGCCCGGCTCCGTTCGCGGGCGGCTTCGTCCTCCACGGCTTCGGCGAGCGCGAGGGCGAGCGCCTCGCCGTCCCCCGGCGGTACCACCCAGCCGGCGCCGTGCTCGCGGAGCATCCGGCTCATCGCGCCTCCGGCGCTCGTCACCACCGGACAGCCGGCGGCCATGGCATCGAGGAAACGGGTGCGCAGCGACAGGCGGGTCTCCAGGCTCGGCTGGTGGGGCGCCACCAGGAGGTCGACGTCGCGCAGCAGGTCGTAGCGCCGGTCGGCCGGCACCCAGTCGATCGAGCGCACGCGGCTCCCCCACCAGCCCAGGCCGCGGCAGCGCGCCTCGACCTTGCCCAGGAGGCGCTGCGGCGTGCTGTCCGGATTCGGGTTGCGGATGAGGAGGAGGGTCCAGGAGCGCTGCTCCAGCTGCTCCAGGGCGGCGAGGAGGGTCCACGGGTCGTACCAGTCGTAGAGGCCGCCGAAGAGGAGGCGGCGCTCGCCGGGCTCAGCGGGATCGAGGATGGGCCGGTGCGGCGGCAGCTCGTCGGGGACTCCGAAGGGGACCGGCGCGATCAGGGTCGTCAGATCGGGGTCGCCTGCGATGCGCTCGGGATTGACCCGGCCGAGGGCGGTGAGGAAGCCCAGGTAATAGTTCCGTTGCTCCTCGGACGAGCAGAGGAAGAAGTCGCCGCGGGACATCTGGAGGACCCAGGTGGCGTGATCGTTGCGCCAGGGGTCGTAGCCCAAGGCGGCGACATAGCTCAGGTTTTCCACCAGCCAGGGGTCGTAGAGATCAATCGCCGCCGGCAGGTGCGGGCATTCGAGCACCAGGTCGTTGGCGAGCTGCCCCTGGGCCACCGCCGCGGCACAGTCGGCCAGGATCTCGCGCAGGCGTCCGCGCTCGAAACGGCGGACCGGAACGTCGAGGCCCAGGCTCCGCGTCTCTTCGGGATCGGCCGGCGAGACGAGGACGACCTCGATCCCGGATTGCGGCAGGCGG
>DASPXX010000238.1:0-14135 GCA_035637095.1 Thermoanaerobaculia bacterium | reverse complement strand
CTGCGGTAGCGGAAACGCGGCCGGTCCTCTCCAAACCCCAGCGCCACCAGGCGCAGGACGTCGCCCCGCTTCGCCCCCAGCCGCCGCGCCAGATCCTCACCGAGCACGGCGCCGGACAGCCCGCCCTCCGTGCGCAGCTCTGCGGCGGTCGCCGTGAGCTGCCCGCCGCCGGGGTCGACCCCGCGCAGGACCACCTCCAGTCCCTGGGGCTGCTGCGGACCCGAGAGCGATCCCTGGCCATAGGCGACCCGGCCGATCTTCTGGACGCCGGGGATCCGCTCGAGCGCCTTCAACTTCTCCGGCGGCAGCTCCACGCCCTCGCCTCCCACCGGATAGGCGATCACCGCGGCGTTCCCCCGCACCAGCTTCCCCTGCAGGTCTTCGCGGTAGCCGGTCATCAGCGCCATGGCGATCACCATCGCGGTGACCCCGAGAGCCGTGGCGAGCAGGGCCGCCCGGGCCGTGCCGTCGAGCAGCTGGCTGCGCTCGCCACGCAGGAAGCGCCAGGCGACCACCCAGGGGAGGGGGCCGGCGAGGAGCGAGGAGGAGGACGGGCGGGGCGCCACCGGCGGCACCAGTCAGGGGAGGGAGACGCGGTCGAGGAAGAGGTCGAACAGCCCCGAGGCGTCGTGCGGGCCCGGCGCCGCTTCCGGGTGGTATTGCACGGAGTGCACCGGCCGCCCCTCGACCGCGAAGCCTTCGACCGTGCCGTCGTTCAGGTTGAGCTGGGTCACCGCGCAGCCGGGAGGGAGTGAATCCGGATCGATGGCGAACCCGTGGTTCTGGCTGGTGATCGAGACCTTGCCCGTCCGCAGGTCGCGCACCGGCTGGTTGCCGCCGTGGTGGCCGAATTTGAGCTTGAAGGTGCGGGCGCCGAGCGCCAGGCCGAGGAGCTGGTGCCCGAGACAGATGCCGAAGACCGGCTTCTCGGCGGCGAGCAGCTCGCGCACGTTGCCGATGATCTCCTCCAGAGGCTCCGGATCTCCCGGGCCGTTCGAGAGCACGACGCCGTCGACCGGCAGAGCCAGACAGTCCGCGGCCGAAGTGCCGGCCGGCAGGACCGTCAGCCGCGCGCCGCGCGCGGCGAGCTCGCGCAGGATGTTCGCCTTGACGCCGAAGTCGTAGACCGCCAGGTGGCAGCGCTCGGAGACCCCCTCCGGCACGGCGATCTCGCGGGGCGCCGCGCAGGTGACCTCGTGGACCAGGGCGCGGCCCGCCATGGTCGGAAAGTCGGCGAGCTCGGCCGCCAGGCGATCGACGTCCGAGCGCTCGGTGGTGAGGACGCCGCGCAGGGCGCCGCGCTCGCGCAGCCGCCGCACCACGGCGCGGGTGTCGATCCCCTGCAGGGCCGGCACGCCGTGCCGCCGCAGGTACGTCATCAGTCCCTCGCTCCGCTCGGCGGCCGTCCCCGAAGGGCGGGCGGTGAACTGGCGGGCGATGAACCCCTCCACCCACGGCCGGGAGGATTCGGCGGCATCCGGCCCGGTGCCGTAGTTGCCGATGTGCGGCTGGGTCATCACCACGATCTGCCCGCGGTAGGAGGGGTCGGTCAGGACCTCCTGATACCCCGTCATCGAGGTGTTGAACACCACCTCGCCGAACCGGGTGCCGGGAGCGGCCGCCTCGCCGGGGAAGACGCTGCCGTCTTCGAGGAGCAGGAGACCGGAGGAGGCGGAGAGTGGATTAGGCACGGTGGAGCAGGGTATCATGGCCCGCAAGTCTCGAAGGAGAAAGCGATGCGCAGCTCGAATACCCTCCGCCGCGCGGGCCTGTGCGCCCTGCTCTCGGGTCTCGCGATGCTCGCGGCCGGCCCTCTCATCGCCTACACCATCTATCTGAAGGATGGCTCGACCCTCCAAGCCAAGGGGAAGTACCGGATCGAGGGGAATCGCGCCGTCATCCTGCTGCCGAACGGCACCGAGAGCTTCATCGACGCGCAGAAGATCGACGTCAAGCGGACCGATGCGGCGAACAAGGAGGACTACGGCGGCAACGCCGTGATCCTCCAGGAAGCCGCTCCGTCGACCGACGGCACGCCGGCACCGCCGCCCCAGCGCCGGCTCTCCGACGTCATCGCGAAGCGCGGAACGGAGCTGCCCGGACCCCAGCGCGAGGCGTCCAAGGGCATTGCGCTCGACAGCGTCAAGACCCGGAGCGGACACACGGATTTCGCCTCCCTCCCCAAGCGGCTCTTCCAGCCGGAAGAGATCGCCCTCGAGATCCGGCAGTTCTTCGCGGACCAGCAGGTCCCCGGGGTGGCGATCTATACCGGCACACAGCCGTCCCATCCGCTGGTCCAGGTGACCGTGGACGAGGAGAGCGCCGTGTTCCGCGGCCTCGCCGTCGGCGCCAACGCCATCCTCCATGTCCGCGACCGCTTCCCCGGCAAGGTCGACGCCTTCGACCTCCTGCTGGTGACGGAAGCGGGCGAGCGGGGCGGGCAATTCGTCCTGACGCCGGAGATGGCCTCCGATCTGGTGTCGAAGAAGGTGCAGCTCGCCGCGTTTTTCGTCGAGAACGTGCAGTTCTGAGCCGGAATCGCTTCGGGAGGCGCCATGAAGGACCGCGTCCAGCCCATCACGCTGCCCCTCCTGGTCGCGGTGGTTTTCATCACCGGCTGGCACTTCGCCGTCAAGCTCACGGGGACCGACGTCTTCCCCACGCCCGCCATGGTGATCTCCGGCCTGGTAGAGCTCGCCCGGAAGGGCGTGCTGGCCAAGTCCATCGCCGCCTCGCTCTTCCGCGTCGCCACCGGCTTCCTGCTCGCCGCCCTGGTGGGCGTTCCCTGCGGCTTGCTCCTCGGCTGGTTCACCTCTCTCAGACGGGCCTTCAACCCGGCGCTCCAGGTGCTGCGCCCGATCTCGCCCATCGCCTGGATCCCAGTGGCCATCCTCTGGTTCGGAGAGAGCGGCGTCGCGCCGGTCTTCCTGATCTTCCTGGCCAGCCTGTTCCCGATCACGTCGGCGGCGATGGCCGCGGTGCAGAACATCCAGGTCGTCTACATCCGCGCGGCCCGCAACTTCGGAATGCGCGGCCTCGAGCTGTTCAGGAAGGTCGTCTTCCCGGCGGCCCTGCCGCAGATCCTCACCGGCCTGCGCCTCGCTCTGGGCGTCTCCTGGTTGATGGTGGTGGCCGCCGAGATGATCGCAGCCAACTCGGGGCTCGGCCACCTGATCATCGACGCGCGCAACGCCGGCAAGCGCTACGACCTCGTGGTGGCCGGCATGCTGATGACCGGGCTGATCGGCCTCGGGCTCGACGTGCTGATCCGGCAGGCGGAGAAGCTGGACGAGGTCCGTTGGGGTCTCAGCCGTTAGGCCGCTGTCCCGGTCCGGCGCCCCTGGGGCACTAATACGACATTCGGGGCCCACACCCCATCCAATCCGATCTGTTCACTGGAGGGTACGAAGATGATCCTGACTGCACCCCGTCCGTCCCCTGCCCTGGATACGCACCTGCTGCCCAACCCGGCAGCCTTCCGGCCCAAGATCTCGGTCCGCAAGCTGTGGATGACCTTCCAGCCGAAGACCAAGACGGCGCAGCCGGTCCAGGTGCTGGAGGACATCTCCCTGGACGTCCGGGACGGCGAGCTCATCTGTCTCGTCGGCCCTTCCGGTTGCGGCAAGTCGACTCTGCTCAACATCCTCGGCGGCTTCCTCGATCCCACCGAAGGGACGGCGACGATCGACAACAAGGCGATCGCCGGTCCGGACCCGAAGCGGATCTTCATCTTCCAGGAGAACGCCTCGTTCCCATGGTTGACGGTGGAGGAGAACGTCGGCTTCGGCGTCAAGCGCGCCACCGCGGCCGAGAAGCGCGAGGTCGTCGAGCACTACATCGAGATGGTGGGCCTGACCGGTTTCGGCAGGACCTTCCCGCGCGAGCTCTCGGGCGGCATGCGCCAGCGCGTGGAGATCGCCCGCGCCCTCGCCGCCGAGCCGGACGTGCTCTTCATGGACGAGCCCTTCGGCGCCCTCGACTACCTGACCCGCCTGCGCCTCCGGCAGGAGCTGATCCAGATCTGGCAGCGCGAGAAGCGCACGGTCATCTTCGTCACCCACGACGTGGAGGAGGCGGTCCAGCTCGCCGACCGCGTGGTGGTGATGGGCAAGCGCCCGGCGCGCATCCGCGCCATCGTCCCGGTCGAGATCGAGCGGATGCGCGACTTGGACGACCCCGCCTGCCGCATGCTCCGCGACGAGATCTTCGGCGTCATGGGTTTGGACCACCACGGCCTGCGCATGTCGGCCGAGTCGTCCTCGGCGATCCAGATCAACGTGGCGGCGAGAAGGATGTACCACTAAGAACCCTCACCCCCTACGACGGCACCTCCGTCGAATTCTCCTCGTCCACCTCTTCCCCGGTCGACCGCAGGTAGCGTTCGACCGGGATGCCGACGCGCTTCGCGAAGCGCTCGCGGTAGCTCTCGACCTCGCCGATCGACTCGTCGATGAAGATCCGCTCGACCCGGAAGAGCGGGACGAACATGGTGGAGAGCCCCAGCGTCTGGTCGCCGGGGCGCGCCGCCTGGGCCATCCAGTCGTCGAAGCTCGACAGGTTGATGCCGCGCAGCGTCACTCCCGGCAGCCCGAGGTCCTGGAGGATCCCCCACAGCTTCTCGGTCGGATTCACCAGGTGGACGATGACGATGGTGCCGGGACGGATCATGGCTGCTCGTGCTCTTCCTGAGACAATTCGAGGAGGACCCCGCCCGTGCTCCGCGGATGCACGAACTGCACCCAGCAGCCGCCGGCGCCGCGCGTCGGCTCCGGGCGCAACACCTGGAACCCGGCCTCGCGGAGCCTGGCATCGTCCGCCCGCAGGTCGTCGCTCGCCAGGCAGACGTGGTGGATCCCCGGACCGCGCTTCGCCAGGAACCTGCCCACCGGCGAGTCCTCCGAGAGCGGCTCGAGGAGCTCGATGTGCGTCTCGCCGCAGGGGATCATGGCGACCCGCACGCCGTCGAACGGCACCTCCTCGATGAAGCTCACCTGGAGGCCCATCGCCTCGTAGAGCTTGCGCGCCTCGGCGATGGAGCGCACCGCGATGCCGATGTGGTCGACCTTTCCGATCATGGCGCCCGCTCCTCCAGCGCCCCCTCCGCGGTGTCCTCCAGCACCTCCGCCGGCGCGCTGCGCAGCACTCCGGCGAACAGGCGCCCGGCGACCTCGTAGGGGTCCGCGCGCTGGGCGAAGCCGCGCTCCACCTCGCGCTCCAGACCGAGCACGCGATCGGCCGCCGCCACCACCCGCTCCTTGAGGATGGTCTCGACGCGCAGCCGCAGGTGGGCCAGCCGCCGGTGCTCCAGCTCGCCGGAGGCTTCCAGGTGCTCGCGGTGGCGCTCGATGCCCGCGATCACGTCGTCGACGCCCTCGTCGCGCGCCGCCACCGCCTTGATCACCGGCGGCAGCCAGGCGCCGTGCTCGCCGAGGGAGAGCATCATCTCCAGATCCTTGACCGTGCGGTCCACCCCCTCGCGGTCGGCCTTGTTGATGACGAACACGTCGGCGATCTCCAGGATGCCCGCCTTGATCGCCTGGATGTCGTCGCCCAGGCCGGGGACGGTCACCACCGCCACCGTGTCGACGGTGCGCACCACGTCCACCTCGTCCTGCCCGACGCCCACGGTCTCCAGGAGGACCCAGTCGAAGCCCGCGGCGTCGAGCACGTCGACGGCATCGCGGGAGGCGCGCGACAAGCCTCCCATGGCGCCGCGGGTGGCCATCGAGCGGATGAACACGCCCGGATCCGTGTACAGCGACTGCATGCGGATGCGGTCGCCGAGGAGAGCGCCGCCGGTGAACGGGCTGGTCGGATCGACGGCCAGGATGCCGACGGTGGCGCCGCGCTTGCGCAGGCGGCGCGCCATCCGGTCCACCAGCGTGCTCTTGCCGGCGCCCGGCGGGCCGGTGATGCCCACCACGCGGGCATGCCCGGTGCGGTCGTAGACGCGGCGGACCAGCTCGCGCTGCGCGTCGCCGCCGTCCTCGAGGAGCGAGATGGCCCTCGCGACGGCGCGCGGCTGCCGCTCGACGAGCCGCCCGACCAGATCGTCGAGATCGTGCGTCCGTCGCGCGTGCGGTCTCATTGCCCTTTGAAGAGCTGGCGGGCGATGACCAGGCGCTGGATCTCGCTCGTCCCCTCGCCGATCGTGCAGATCTTGGCGTCGCGGAAGTACTTCTCGGCGCGATAGTCCTTGATCAGACCGTAGCCGCCGTGGATCTGGACGCCGCGCTCGGAGCAGAAGACCGCGGCCTCGCCCGCATAGAGCTTGGCTTCGGAGGAGAGGCGCGAGGCGCGGATGCCGCGGTCCGTGGCCTCGGCCGCCGCGAAGGTCAGGATCTCGGCGGCCGCGATGCGGGTCGCCATTTCGGCGAGAGCGAACTGAATCGCCTGGAACGCGGCGATCGGCTTGCCGAACTGCTCGCGCTCCTTGGCGTACTGGAGAGCCGTCTCATAGGCGCCGATCGCGGTACCGAGCCCGAGGGCCGCGATGGAGATGCGGCCGCCGTCGAGGATCTGCAGGGCCTGGACGAACCCTTCCCCCGGATTGCCCAGCAGGTGATCGTCGGGGACGAAGCAGCTCTCCATGATCACCTCGGAGGTGTCCGAGGCGCGGATGCCCAGCTTGTTCTCCTTCTTGCCGGGGCGGTAGCCCTGTATCCCCTTCTCGAGGACGAACGCCGAGATGTTGTGGTGGCGCGGCCCGTGCGGATCGGTGACCGCCATCACCACACAGACGTCGCCGACGCTGCCGTGGGTGGTGAAGGTCTTGGAGCCGTTCAGCACCCAGCCGCCATCGACTTTTTCGGCGCGGGTGCGGGTCCCCGCCGCGTCGGAGCCGGCGTTGGGCTCGGTCAGGCTCCAGGCGCCGATCTTCTTGCCCTGGGCCAGCGGGACCACCCAGCGGCGCCGCTGCTCCTCCGTGCCGAACTTGTAGATGTGGTTCGTGCACAGCGAGTTGTGGGCGGCGACGCTGATGCCGACCGAGGGGTCGACCTTGGAGAGCTCGGTGACCACGAGGACGTACTCGACGTAGCCGAGACCGGCGCCGCCGTACTCCTCGGGGAAGAGGATGCCCAGGAAGCCGAGCTCGCCGGCCTTGGCGATCACCTCGCGGGGAAACTTCTGGCTCTCGTCGTATTCGTCGACGATCGGGTCCACCTCGCGGCGGGCGAAGTCCCGCGCGGTCTCCTGGATCGCGCGCTGCTCATCGGTCAGGCCAAAGTCCACGGTCTCGTCCTCCCAGGACCGGCGATGCTATCGCGGAGGAAAGGAGGTTGGCAAACGCGGGGGCTGTAGAATCTACTTCAGGGGACCGCGCACCTCTGCCAGAGTCCGTCACCCAAGGAGCCGCATACATGACCCCGGATGTCCTGCTGGTCCGCAAGCTGATGTCGAGACAGAACCTGAGCCGCGCCGAGAGCGCCGAGCTGCTGGAGACCATCCTGCGCCAGGACTCTCAGGGCTGGAAGCTCCTCGCCTTCTCGGTGGCCTCGCAGACCAAGGGCGAGACGGTCGAGGAGCTCCTCGGCATGTGCGACGCCATGCAGGCGATCACCGGCGACTATCATCTGGACCTCGCCGGCCGCCGCCCCTTCGAGGTGTCGAGCGCCGGCGGCAGCGGCGTGCGCAAGATCAACGTCTCGACCTTGAGCGCCCTGATCGTCGGCACTCCCGAGGTGCCGGTGGTGAAGCACTCCTTCTGGAAGGTGACGAGCATCACCGGCAGCGCCGACGCGCTCGCGGCGGTGGGCATCTTCGCTCCGTCGGTGACCCTGGAGCAGGTGCAGAAGGCGATCGACGCCGTGGGGGTCGCCTACTATTCGCCGATCTTCGTCAGCCCGGAGCTCGGAAACCTCATCCACTTCGCCCAGCAGCTGGCGGTCCATCAGGTCGGGGTGAGCACCCCCTTCCATCTCCTCGCTCCGGTGTTCACTCCGATCCCGATCCGGTACCGGATGTTCGGGCTCAACAACCCGGTCCAGTTCGAGATGATGATCGAGCTGTTCCGCGGCCTCGGCTTCCAGAACGGCCTCATCGTGCGCGGCTTCGAGGGGCTGGACGAGGCGTCGATCACCTCGCCGAGCCGGGTGCTCGGCTACCGGGCCGGCGAGGAGCTCGACTTCGTCCTGCTGCCCGAGGAGGTCGGTCTCAAGCGGGCGCAGCTCCCGGAGGTCCTGCCGGTGGACGCCGAGTCGAACTACCGGGATTTCGTGCGCATCGCCCACGGAGCCGAGACCGGCCCCAAGCGGGACATGGTGGCGCTCAACGCCGGCCTGGCGCTCTGGCTGTCCGAGCAGGCGCCGTCGATCGAAGAGGGGGTGCGGACCGCCCTGGACCGGCTGGCGAGCGGCGAAGTGGCCGAGAAGCTCACCCGGGTCGTCGAGCTGACCGGATCGCCGGAGGTCCTCCGGCAGGCGAGGGAGAAGTATCTCACTTCCCCCTGAGGGCGGCATGGACATCCGGCGCGAGATCCTGCGCAACGTCATCCTCTGCCAGGCCCTCGAGCCGTTGGCGCAAAAACCCGGGCTCGCCGGCCGCCAGGACGCGTCGGCCGGGGCGAAGCTCGAATCGTACATCGTCGCGGGCGTCAACAGCTCGTGGTCCTTCTTCGATCTGGCCGACCGCATCCTCCGGCACGGCGGCCAGCCGGAGTGCATCTACGACCTGGCGTACGAGGCGCTGTCGGCGAGCGGGCGCAACCGCCTGGGCAGCAGCACGGTCAACTACGGCCGGATCCTCCTGCTGGTCCCCCTGGTGGCGGCGCAGGTCCTCGAATCCCTCGACAAGAAGACCCAGGGGGATGTCGGAGCGCTGCTGGCGCGGACCGGGGAGGTCCTGCGCAACACCACGGAGAAGGACGTCGAGTACGTGGAGAAGTTCATCCGGCTCGGCTACGATCTGTCGGCCCGGCATCGCGAGCGCCTCGGCGGCCCCCCGAAGACGTCCAGCCCTCCGGTCCTCGAAGGGTACGCCAACGTCTGGGAGGCGGCCCTCGACCGCCAGCAGATCTACGTCGTGCGCGAGTTCTTCCAGGGATACCCCAACAGCCTCCAGGTCTACCGCTATCTGCTGCACAACCTGGAGGAGGGGCTGCTGCACGGCGGCGAGATGATGTACCGGGTGCTCCTGACCGAGATCCAGCGCGCCGACGCGGTGGCGGACATCATCGTGGCCGGCCTCTATCTGGCGCTCACCGGCCACCCGGAGAGCGTGCTGTTTCCGTGACGGTGTACTCCAGCCACACGTACTCCCCCGTCCGCTCCACCCCATCCAGCCGCAGCTTCACCGGACCGCCCGGCCCTGCGAAGAGATTCGGCGCCTCCGCGTCCAGCACGGCCGGGAGGAGGACCAGGTGGATGCGCTCGACCAGGCCGGCGGTGAGGAGGGCGCGGTTGAGCACGCCTCCCCCTTCGCAGACCACCGAATCGATTCCCCGCGCTGCCAGGCCCTCCAGGAACGCGGCCAGGTCGATCCGGTCGCGGCCGGCGGAGACCGCTTCCACACCGCGCGCCTCCAGGAATTCGAGATAGTCCCGCGGCGTCCCCTCGCAGACGCCCACCAGCGTCCGCGCCGAGCTGTCGAACAGGCGGGAGTCGCGAGGGATGCGGCCGGTCCGGTCGAGGGTGGCGCGCACGCAGGTGTATCCGGGCGCCGCGTGGGAGGTGAGCGTGGGATCGACCACCCGCACCGTCTCCGTGCCCACCAGGACGGCCTCGTAGCGGCGGCGGATCGCGGCCTTGTGCTCCATGACCTCCCGGGGTGTCCCCAGGAAGCCGGCCAGCTCGTGGGCGTCACGCCCGCGCTCGCCGGTGATCATGCCGTTGACCGAGACGGCGGTGAGGAGCGCTACGCGCATCGGGCGAAGTAGCGGCGGGCCTCTTCAAGGTCGGCCGGCGTGTCGATCTCGAACACCGGGGCGGCATACTCGCGGAAATCGATCCTCTCCCCTCGCTCGATGGCCCGCTGCGGAAAGCTGCCCCGCGGATCCTCCCACCCCCCCGGCAGCCAGCGTGCGACGCGCGCCGCGTGGGCCATGAAGTTCGGGATGCTGCGCTCGAACCGTCCCTCGCGGGTCACGGTCACCGCCAGCTCCGGCGCGAGCTCCAGCTTGGCCTTGAAGCGGTCCGTCCGGCACCAGCAGAACGAGCAGAAGCTGTCGCCGGCCAGGTGGGCCTCGACCAGCTCCTTGAGCGGCGCCGGATCGGTGAACAGCATGTCCGCGCCCACCCAGCAGAGAGGGCCGGGAGGCAGGCGCCGGCAGGCGTCGGCGAGGGTCACGAGCATGTGCGGGGTGTTCTCCACGACCAGCACCTCCACCCCCGGGCGCCGGAAGTCGGCGACGAATTCGGGACGGGTGGCCACCACCGGCTCCAGGCCGAGGAGATCCGCCAGCTCGAGGAGCCGGTCGAAGATCGAGATCCCGCCGACTTCCAGCAGAGACTTGGGATGCGGACCGCTCTCCTGCCGCAGACGGACGCCGAGGCCCGCCGCGAGGACGACCAGCTTCATGGAGCTGGATCGTAGCAAATCAGACAGTGCGATGAAATCTATTCGTCCACCGGGTGCATTAGAATGAGGGGTGGAAATGCTGGACACCTATCGACCCGTCGAGACCCCGGAGGGGGTGGAGATCGGGTTGCGAATGGCCGGGCCGGTGCCCCGCCTGTTCGCCGCCGCGATCGACGCCGTCATCCGCTCGGGCATCTACTTCGTCCTCGTCTTCCCGGCCAGCCTGCTGGGCCAGGGAGGCGTGGGCCTGCTGCTGCTCATCATGTTCCTCATGGAGTGGTTCTATCCGGTGTGGTTCGAGGTGCGGAAAGGGGGCGCCACGCCGGGCAAGCGGCGGATGGGGCTCCTCGTCCTCCACCGCGACGGCACGCCGGTCGGGTGGATGGCGTCGATCGTGCGCAACCTCGTCCGCTTCGCCGACTTCCTGCCCATGGCCTACGGCTTCGGCATCGCCTCGATGCTGATCGACCGCGATTTCCGGCGGCTGGGGGATCTGGCGGCCGGCACGGTGGTCGTCCATCGCGAGCCCGAGATGGCCGGCTACCGGGTGCCCACGGGGCCGCCGGTGCGGCCGGCCGTGCCGCTCGGTCTGGACGAGCAGCGGGCGGTGCTCGATTTCGCCGAGCGCATCGGGACCTGGTCGGAGGCGCGGTCGGCGGAGCTCGCCCTGCTGGCCGCGCCGCTGACCGGCATCGAGGGGAGAGACGCGGGGGTCGAAGGGGTCAAGAGCCTGCTCGGAATCGCCAACTGGTTGCTGGGACGCCGCTGACGTGAGCCGGGAAGTCTTCGAGAAGAGCCATGAGCTGCAATGGCGGGTGCTGGAAGCCAGCGTCGAGCGCCTGGAGAAGAACCGCGGGGGCGAGGCGGCGCCCGATTTCCCCGAGCTCTACCGGCAGGTCTGCCACCATCTCGCCCTGGCGCGCCACCGGCGCTATGGAGCCGATCTCGAAGTGCGGCTCAACCGGCTGGTGCTGCGCGGCCACCAGCAGCTCTACCGCTCGCGGGCGGGCGATCTGGCCGCGGCCCTGCGCTTCGTCACCGCGGGCTTCCCGCGGCTGGTCCGCTCCGAGGCGAAGCTCGTCCTCCTCTCCCTGCTCCTCTTCGCCGGTCCCCTGATCGCCATGGGCGTGGCCGTGCCCTGGCGGCCGGAGCTCGCTCTCTCCGTGCTGCCGCCGGCCACCGTCGAGGAGATGGGGCAGCAGTACGCGCCGGGCGGCTCGCTCCACGCCGGACGGCCGGTCGACAGCGACCTGCTGATGTTCGGCTTCTACATCTACAACAACATCGGCATCGCCTTCCGGACCTTCGCCAGCGGCATCCTGGGAGGCCTCGGCTCGATCTTCTTCCTGGTCTACAACGGCCTGGTCATCGGCGCGGTGACCGGCCACATTGAGCACATGGGCTACGAGGGCAACTTCTACCCCTTCGCGATCGGCCACGGCGCCTTCGAGCTGACGGCGATCGTCCTCGCCGGTGCCGCGGGGCTGCGGCTCGGCCTCTCCCTCCTCGCGCCGGGCCGGCTGTCGCGCGGCGAGGCCCTCCTCGGCGCCGGGCGGCGCGCCATCGGCATGGTTTACGGCGTGGCCGGCATGCTGACCATCGCCGCCTTCCTGGAGGCGTTCTGGTCCTCGTCGTCGCTGGTGCCGGCCACGGTCAAGCTGATCGTGGGCGGGCTGCTGTGGCTCTACGTCCTCTTCTACTTCCTGATCGCCGGGCGGTCCCATGGATCTTGAGCGCGTCGCCGCGGTGATCCGCCCGCGCAGCCCGTGGGAGGCGGTGGACCTGGGGTTCGGCATGGTCCGGGCCTGGTGGAAGCCGGTCTGGGCCGCCTGGCTCACCACCGTGGCCCCCGCCTGGTGGCTGGTCTGGTGCCTGACCTGGCTCGCGAGCGGCAGCCCGTTCGTCGCCTTCGTGGCGGTCTGGTGGCTGCGGCCGCTGTTCGACCGGGTTCCGCTCTATGTGGTGAGCCGCCGTCTGTTCGGATCTTCGCCCTCGCTGCGCGAGGTGCGGCGCGACCTGCCGCGGCTCTGGACCCGCCAGCTCTGGGCGGCCCTCACCCTGCAGCGACTCGATCCGGCGCGGTCGTTCGACCTCCCGGTCTGGGAGCTGGAGGGACTGCGCGGCCAGGACCGCAAAGCGAGGACCACGCTGCTGCAACGGGTCAGCCGGCAGAACGCCCTCTGGCTGACCTTCGCCTGCTGGCTGCTCGAAGGCTTCACCATTCTCGCCCTCATCGAGCTCGTCTCGCTCCTCACCCCCTCCTCCGGATGGAACCAGGGCGCCGGGATGGCCGGCCTGGCGGCGGACAGCGGCGAGCCGGGCGCGGCTTTCTGGTGGTGGATCTCCGCGGTCGACTTCCTGGCCCTGACCGCCATCGAGCCCTTCTACGTGGCCGCCGGCTTCTCGCTCTACCTCAGCCGCCGCATCCACCTGGAAGGCTGGGACGTCGAGCTCGCCTTCCGCCGCCTCGCCGCCCGCCTGACCGGAGAGCCCCTCCGCCGCAAGGCGGGACGGGCGGCGGCGATGGTGCTTCTGATTGTCCTCGCTTTTCACCCCTCGCCCGCTCGCGGGAGAGGGGCCGGAGGTGAGGGTTCGGGGGTCAGGACCCCCGCGAACGCCGCCCGCGAGGTCCTCGAGGCTCCCGAGTTCCAGACCCATAAAAAGATGAAGATCTGGCGCCCCAAGGGCGACTGGAATCTTCCCCAGGGCCGTGAGGGCTCGTCCCTCAACGTCTCCCTTTCCTTCCTGCGGCCGCTCATCCTGGTCGTGGCCGCGGCCCTGCTGGTCGGCCTTCTGGCCGTCGCCGTGGGCGGGGTGATCCGGCGGCGCCGGTCGCAGGCTGGCGAGGATGAGCCGGCCGGACGCGGACCGCTCCCTGCCGCGGTCTTCGGGCTCGACATCCGTCCCGAGTCGCTGCCCGACGACGTGCCGGGCGCGGCGTGGAGCGCCTGGGAGCGGGGCGATCCCGCCGCCGCTCTGGGGCTCCTCTACCGCGCGGCCATCGCCTTCCTGGTGCACCGCGAGGGGTTGCCCGTGCGCGCGAGCTGGACCGAAGGGGACTGCGTCGACTTCGTCCGCCGCAAGATCGGCCCGGAGCGCATCCGGAGCGCCGATCTCGCCGAGTACTTCGCGCGCCTGACGCGAGCCTGGCAATCCGCCGCCTACGCGCACCGGCCGCCGTCGACCGAAGAGGCGCGCGCTCTCTGCACCGCCTGGGGCCGGCATTTCAGAGAGGCGGAGGCCGCATGAGCCGCCGATCCCTCCTCTTCGTCTCGATCGCCGGAGGAATCCTGGCGGCCCTCGCCCTGGCCTGGTTCTTCACCCACTTCGAGCGGGTCGAGGAGGAGGTCGAGGTCGGCTATCAGGGGGCGGCGCGCACCAACCCCTTCCTGGCCGCCGAGCGCCTGTTCACCCGTCTCGGCGCGCCGGCGCGCACCCTGGCGGCCGGACCCGCGACCCTGCCACCGGCCGATCACGCCCTGCTGCTGGTCAGCCCGGCGCGCTCGCTCTCCGCCGAGAGCTTCGCGAAGATCCTCGACTGGGTGCGCCAGGGAGGACGGTTGCTGGTCGCCCTGGACGACGCGCCCAGCCTCGATCCGGTCCTCCGCCACTGGGCGGTT
>DASPXX010000237.1:0-19520 GCA_035637095.1 Thermoanaerobaculia bacterium | reverse complement strand
GGGCGAGGTCACCTGGGACCTCGTGCACAAGCGCAACTCCGTCGAGCGTCTCAAGCGCGAGAAGGGCGGGCTGGAGGTGATCCGCGACCTCCCGGCCATGATCGAGACCGGATACGAGGCGGTCCCGGAGGAGGATTTCGTCCGTCTCCAGTGGTACGGCCTCTACCACGACAAGCCCAAGCTCGGCTATTTCATGCTGCGGGTCAAGACGCCCGGCGGGATCGTGACGCCGGCGCAGCTGCGCACGATCGGCGAGATCGCGGACCGCGACGGCCGCGGCCACGCCGAGCTGACCACCCGGCAGAACGTCCAGCTCCACTGGCTGGCGATGGCGCGCATCCCGGAGGTCCTCGCGACCCTCGAAGCCGCCGGCCTGACCACGGCCGGGGCGTGCGGCGACAACGTGCGGAACATCACCGGCTGCCCGGTGGCCGGCGTCGCCCAGGACGAGCTGTTCGACGTGCGGGGGCTGCTCGACGAGGCCGCGGCCTTCTTCGTCGAGAACCGCGAGTACTCCGATCTGCCGCGCAAGCACAAGATCACCATCGCAGCCTGCCCGCACCAGTGCAACGCGCCGGAGATCCACTGCCTCGCCCTGATCGGCGCGCCGAGAGTCGGCCGGCCGGGCTTCGCGGTGCGCGCCGGCGGCGGCCTCTCGACCTGGCCGCGGCTCGCCGACGACCTCGGCGTCTGGGTGCCGCTGGAGGAGTCTCTCGAGGTCCTCCGGGCGATGATCGACGTCTGGCGCGAGGACCTCCACTACCGGCTGTCGCGCACCCGGGCGCGCCTCAAGTATATGGTCCACGATCTCGGGCCCGCGGCTTTCCGCGCCCGCGTCGAGGAGCGGCTCGGCCGCCGGCTCGCCGACGGCGCGGTGCCGCGGGCTCCGGAGGCGGAATTCGACCACACGGGGATCCACCCGCAGCGGCAGGACGGCCTCTTCTATGCCGGCTTCCCGGTCTATCTCGGCCTGATGAACGGCGCCGCCTTGCGCGCGGTGGCCGATCTCGCGGAAGAGTACGGCGGCGGCATCCGGCTGACCCGCCGCCAGAACTTCATCCTCACCGACATTCCGAGCGAGCGGGTGGACGAGGTGACCGGCCGGGTGGCGGCGCTCGGTTTTCCCATCGACACGCACCCTCTGCGCGGGGCGAGCATCGCCTGCACGGGCGATCCGTTCTGCAACTTCACCGTCGCCGAGACCAAGGGACGGCTCCGGGAAATCGTGGCGCATCTGGAAGAGACCTTCGGCGACGCGGTCGGCCCGCTCCGCTTGAACCTCGACGGCTGCCCCAACTCCTGTGCCCACCACTGGATCGGTGACATCGGCCTCCAGGGCACGACGCTCCGCGAGCGCGGCCCCCAGGGGGAGCGCCTGCAGGGCTACGACCTTTTTCTGCGCGGCGGTCTGGCGCGCGACGCGGCGATCGGCCGCCCGGTGCTCCGCCGGGTCCCGGCGCCGGAGGTCCACCGGTTCATCGAACGTCTTGTCCGCGCCTGGCTCGAGGCGCGTTTTGACGGCGAGCCCCTCCAGCGGTTCTTCGCCCGCCACACGGACGAAGAGCTGATCGCCTTGGCTTCCGGAGGGGAAGCTCCCCTGGATTCTTTGACGCCGGCCGAGAGCCGGAGCGAGGTCTGACCATGTTGGAAATCGGATATGCCGACGACCTTCTCGACGATTACGAGGCGGGGCAGCTCGCCGAGGAATTCGATTTCGCGACGCCGCAGGAAGTGATCGCCTGGGCGCTCGAGCGCTGGGGCCGCCACGTCGCGATCTGTACCAGCTTCCAGGCCGAAGGCATGGCCATCCTCGACATGGCGTGGCGGATCGATCCGGGCGTGCGCGTGTTCACGGTCGACACCGGGCGGCTGCCGCAGGAGACCTACGACATCATCGACGAGGTCCGCAGCCGCTATGGGATCGCGGTCGAGGTCCACTTCCCCGATGCCGAGCAGGTCGAGAACATGGTGCGCAAGCACGGGGCGAACCTGTTCAAGAAGTCGGTGCCGGCGCGCCTCCTCTGCTGCAACGTGCGCAAGGTGGAGCCGGTCCGCAAAGCCCTCGAGGGGCTCTCCGGCTGGATCACCGGGCTCCGCCGCGAGCAGTGGGCGAGCCGCGCGAACATCCGCAAGATCGAGATCGATCACGATCACGGCGGTCTCGCCAAGATCAGCCCGCTCGCCGACTGGACGATCGAGGAGGTCTACGACTACAACCGGGCGCACGACGTGCCGGTCCATGCGCTCTACGCGAAGGGGTTCACCAGCATCGGCTGCTTCCCCTGTACGCGGGCGACCGCGGCGGGGGAGGACCCGCGCGCCGGCCGCTGGTGGTGGGAGAAGAACGCGCCCAAGGAGTGCGGCATCCACTGCCCGATCGAGACCGGCGGCTTCGAGCACGAGATGGAGGCGATCCTCCACCAGGGCGCGACCGGTCCCCTGAAGGTGCTGGCGTGACCCTCGCCGGCACGACGGTCGCGGTGGAGGGGCTGGAGCTGGACGAGCTGCAGCGGGAGGTCCTGGGCGAGGAGATCACCGCCCTGCTCGCCGGTCTGCACACCCCGCAGGCGCGGGCTCCCTGGGGGGATCTCGCCGTGGCCGTCGAGGGCGGCACCGTGCCAGAGGCGCTCCTGCCGCGGCTCGAATCGGTCCTCGAGATGTCGCTCCAGACCGGCCGGGCGCGGAAGATCCATGGCGCGGACGGCGAGCAGACGCTGCTCCGCCTGTTCCACCGCACTCCGCGCGGAGCGGCGGCGCGGCGCTCCACCGAGGCGGTCAACGCGGCGCTGCGCACGCTCGCCGGCCAGACCCTCGAGAGCCTGCTGGTCACCTCGCAGGGACCGGGCGTCTTCCGGCTGGGCGTGAGCACCGACCGCTGCAAACTGGCCCTGGAATTCGACCGCCACGGAGTGACGGTGGAGAGCCTGGAGGTCTGAGGTGCCCCATGATCAGAAGTACTATCCGGTGTTCCTCGATCTCCGGGTCCGCCCCTGCACGGTGATCGGCGGCGGACCCATGGCGGAGGAGAAGGCCCGCGGCCTGATCGCCGCCGAGGCCGTGGTGACGGTCGTCTCTCCCTCTCTGACGCCGGGCCTCACCGCCCTCGCCGACGAAGGGCACCTGCTGCACCGCCCGCGCGGCTACCGGCCGGGCGATCTGGACGGGAGCTTCCTGGTCATCTCGTGCGAGCAGACGCCGGAGGTGGCCGAGGCGGTCTGGCAGGAAGCGCTCCGCCGCAACATCCTGATCAACACCGTGGACGACGTGCCGCGGTGTGACTTCATTGCGCCCTCGATCGTGCGGCGCGGCGACCTGGCGATCGCCATCTCGACGGGAGGCAAGGCGCCGGCCCTGGCGGTGCGGCTGCGCCAGTGGCTGGAGGGGCAGCTCGGCGAGGAGTACGGCCGTTTCCTCTCCTTGGCCGGCTCGGTGCGGGCGGCCCTCGCCCGACGCTGGCCGGATTTCGCCACCCGGCGCGATCTCTGGTACCGGTTGGTCGACTCGGACGTGCTCGATCTGTTGCGGAAGGGAGAAGAGACGGCGGCGGTCGGACGGTTCCGCGACATCCTCGACGTCGAGCCCGAGGAGGGGGAGGCGGCGTGAAGGGAGCCGGGATCGTCTATCTGGTGGGAGCGGGACCCGGCGATCCGGAGCTGATCACGGTGCGCGGTCTCCGCTGCCTGCAGCGGGCGGACGTGCTGATCCACGACCGGCTCGTCGCCCCGGAGCTGCTCGACGAGGCGCCGGCCCGTGCCCTGCGCATCGACGTCGGCAAGGAGGCGGGGAACCACCGCTGCCGGCAGGAGGAGATCAACGCCCTCCTGGTGCGGCACGCACAGGCCGGCAGGGTGGTGGTGCGGCTCAAGGGAGGCGATCCCTTCGTCTTCGGCCGCGGCGCCGAGGAGGCGCTCGCCTGTGCCGCCGCGGGGGTGGATTGGGAGGTCATCCCTGGAGTGACCAGCGCCACCAGCGTGCCCGCGCGGGCCGGCATCCCGGTGACCCACCGCGGGCTCGCCACAAGCTTCGCCGTGGTCACCGGTCACTGTCTGGGCGACGACCGGGTGGACTGGGAAGCGCTGGCGCGGGTCGACACCCTGCTGATCCTCATGGGGCTCTCCCGGCTCGCGAGCGTGGCGGATCTGCTCCAAGCGCACGGCCGCCCCGCCGGCACTCCGGCGGCGGTCATCTCGCGCGGCACCCTGCCGGACGAGCGGGTTGTGGTGACCACGCTGGGCGAGCTGGCTGAAACCGTGGCGCGGGAGGGGTTGCCCACGCCGGCCCTGGTCGTGGTGGGGGAGGTGGTGCGGCTGCGCGAGGAGCTCCAGGGACAGCAAGGACTGCAAGGACATCAGGGACAAAGATCCCCGGTTCCGGTGTCCTTGCCGTCCCTGGAGTCCCTGATGTCCTTGGCGTCCTTTGGGTGAGGGTACAATCCCCTCGTGATTTCCTGGCTGTCTGTTCTGGCGTCCCTCGTCCTCGCTCTCCAGATCTCCGCGGCACCGGTCCCTCCGGAGGCTGCTCCTACCGAAGCCGGCCTCTCTGTCTCGGCGCTCGACCGCCGCGGCGAGCCGGTCCGTGATCCGAAGCCCGCAGACTTCGCGGTGACCGAGGAGGGCGTCTCCCGGCGGGTGCTCGGCGTCGAGACCGGCAAGCCCTGGCGGGTCGCCGTCTACGTCGATCGCGTCCTCTCCGGGACGCGGTCGGTCCGTGGCGCCGCGGGCGTCCTCGCCTCCCAGGCCCGCGAGCTGGCGGCTCTCGGCCCGGTCGAGGTCGTGGTCGCCGAGCCGGAGCCGCGGCCCGCGCTCTTCCCGACCCGCGATCCCGTGGCCATCGACGAAGCCCTCTCCCGCCTCATGCTCACCGGCGACGGGCGGGACGATCTGCGCGCGCTCCGCCAGCGGTTCCTCGAGGAGGTCGGCGCGCCGGCAGAGCACCCCGAAGATCTGGCCGACCGTCTCGAGGAAGCAATCGCCGCCGAGACGCACCTGGTCGACCATCAGCAGGACGTCCTGCTCGAATGGCTGGCGGACTCCCGGGGGGAGGACGGCCCGCGGGCCCTCTTCCTGGTGAGCGACGGCTACGATCTCGATCTCCGTGCTCCCTATCTCAATAAGGTGGCGGACGCGGCGCGGCGCTCCGCCCTGAGCAGCGAGCTGCCCGATCCCGGTCTGGCGGAGCGTAGCCGGGAGCTGGCCCGGACGGCCGCGGCGCTCGGCTGGACCGTCGTCCCCCTGCCCGTGGGCAACGAGCGCCTGCCCGAGCTGCGGCGGTTTCGCCCGCAGGGCACCCCGGAGGCCCCGATCGGAGTGGTGATCACGCCGGGCCGGACGAAGGAAAAGGAGGAGCCTTCCGGACCCACGTTGCCGGAGCTCGCGGACCCGCGGGCGCCGCTCGCCGCGCTGGCGGAGGAGAGCGGGGGCGAGGTGCTCACCACCGCGACCTCCACGGCGACCGCGATCTCCCGGCTCCGCTCCCGTCTCTGGCTCCGCTATGAGACGACCGCCCAGACCGGCGGGCCGCTCCGCCCCGTCGAGGTGCGGGACGCCTCCGCGGATCAGACGAGGGCTGCGAGGTGGAGCGGACCGGCGGTCCCGGAGGCGCTGGCAGCCCGCCGCGCCGAGCGGCTCCTTTCCGACGAGGAGGATGAGCAGGACCCGCCCGCCGTCATTTCCCTCCGGCAGGTGGAGGGTGCGGCAACCGGCGCCCCTGCCTGGACCCTGGAGCTCCGGCCCGAGGAGCCGGTCCGCCAGCGGCTCACTCTGGCCATCCCGTCCGGCTCCGCGAGCGCGGTCTCCCATCAGGTCCTGTCTCCGGCGGACCTGGTCGAGGGCGTCTGGCGGGTGCCGCTCGCCCTGCCCTCCGGCGTGGACCGGATCGCCGTCGTGCTCGACCACCCGGAAGGCGGGACGTGGGGAGGACGGCTCCTCCCGGTCGTCACGGAGCAGGTGGAGGAGGGCGAGGAGGACGAGCCGGTCGCAATGGCGGTTGAGCCGGCGGCCCGGGTGCGGACCTGGAGCGGACGCGGGGTGCGGATCGTCTCTCCCGCCGGAGGCAAAGCGGTGGGGCCGGTGGACGTCGACCTCGACGTCCGCCTGCCGCCGGAACGGCGTCTGGAGAGGCTAGAGATCTTCTGGAACGACGAGCTCGCGGCGACCCTGTATGGACCCCCGTACCACCACCGGCTGACCGTCCCGCGGGAGCGGCCGGTGGGCACCCTGCGGGCCTCCGCCCTCCTGGACGACGGCACGACCGCCGAGGATGCGGTCCTGCTCAACTCGACCGCCGTCGGCGAGCGTCTCGACGTGCGTCTCGTCGAGCTCTACGTCGTGGTCACCGATCGCGAGGGCCGGCCGGTGCGCGGATTGACGCGCGACGACTTCCGGCTCCTCCAGGACGGCCGCGACCAGCAGATCGCCGGGTTCGACGACGCCGGCTCCTCGCCCCTGAGCCTGGGCCTCGCCTTCGACTCCTCGGCCAGCATGTTCCTGAAGCTCCCGGACGTACGGGAGGCGGCCCGCACGCTCCTCACCGGTGGCCTGTCATCGCACGACCGGGCGCTCTTGGTGGATTTCGACTCCGCGCCGCGGCTGGTCACGCCGATCACCGGCCAGCTCGGCACCGTCTCCGCAGGCCTCGACACGATGCGTGCGGATGGCGGCTCGAATCTCTTCGAGGCGATCGTCTTTTCGCTGCAGAAGCTCCAGGGCGTCTCCGGCCGCAAGGCGCTCGTCGTCTATTCGGACGGGATCGGCGAGGGAGAGAAGACCTCCTACCGCGCCTGCATCCGCGAGGCGCGGCGGAGCAACGTCCCGATCTACCTCATCGTCACCAACGAAAGGGCGGCGCGCGCCGCCGGAATCCTGGAGCCGCTCGACGGCTATGCCTCCCGGCTCGACCATCTCGCGGCCGCGACCGGCGGACGCGCCTTCTTCGTCATGCCGAGCCAAAACCTGCGGGAGGTCTACGACACGATCCTCCGCGAGCTGCGCAGCCAATACCTCCTGACCTACTACCCCCGCGACTCCGCGCCGGAGATCTGGCGGAAGCTCGGCGTCGAGGTCAAGAAGCGCGGCTACCAGGCGCGGACGGTATCGGGGTACTACGCGCGGTGAGGGAGCACGCGCTGGAGCTCCCTTGCACAAGGGAACCGTAGCCCTGTTGGGGATGGACTTGCACCGCACGGAGTAGCTATTTTTTCGCACAGATCAAGCCGCCCTCGGCAGGGGTAGTCTTTAGCTCGCACATCTTTGTCTTCAGATTGTGCGGGTTGCCAGAAATCTCTCGGGGAGAAGACTGATCCGCACAATTCTGTGGAAATCCCGCACAGCCGAATCGTTCTCCGCACAATTGGAAAGCGTTCCCGCACAGTGCAGTCTGTGCACCAGGAGCCGGAGAGGCTCTCCCGCACAATCTGGACATCCTCCCGCACATCTGAGAGACTCCCCCTCCAATCAGACGGCAGACCCACCCAACGCGAGGGTCGCCCAGGAGGGACCGTGGCCACGAATCTCGAGCTGGATGATTCCCTCGTCACTCGTGCGATGCAGGTGACCGGGATCCGGACGAAGAAGGCTCTGGTGGAGGAAGCCCTGCGGACCCTGATCCGCCAGACCGAGCAGCGGGAGGTCCGCGACCTGCGCGGGCGCCTGCATTGGGGAGAGCGGCCGGCCGGCACGAAGCGGGGAGGGGGCGCGTGAGGGTCGTGGTCGACACCTCCGTCTGGATCGACTATTTCGACGGCGTGGCCTCGCGGCGCACCGACTATCTGCACGAGATCATCGGCTGGGGACCCCTCTATGTGGCCGACTTGATCGTCGGCGAGGTCCTGCAGGGCTTTCCGGACGACGCCGACTGGGAGCAGGCGCGCCGGGCGATGGCGAAGTTCCCCGCGTTCTCGATCGGCGGCCCGAACCTCGTCCAGCAGAGCACGGTCCACCAGCGTGTCCTGCGCGGCAAGGGCGCGTCCCTGCCGGACCTGGTCGACTGCCTGATCGCCTCCTTCTGCATCCAGCACAACCTGGCGCTGTTGCACTCCGATCCCGGCTTCGAGCCCTTCGAGCGCTACCTGGGTTTGAAGCTGCCGGACCCGAGCTAGGAAGGCGATTTCACTCTCCGCGCAGTCGTTCGAGCTCCGCCCGGAGCCGTGCCATTTCTGCCTCGGCTGTGTGGCGCGCGTCCTCTGCGGCCTTCCGGGCCTCGGCCTCGCGGTTGGCCCGCTCCTCTTGCTCCGTCAGGTTCAGCAGCCGCCGGCCGGTGGGGACTTCGAAGAGCAAGATTCGCTCACCGTCGGGAGAGACCTGGAACCAGATGCCTGTCGTCTCGGAAAGAAAGCGTCCTTCGCCATCCGGCTGCATGGGCTGGTAACGGCCCGCGGCGTCCAGGCGATATCCCAGAAGCTTGAACGGCGTCCCCGTCACGCCGCCCGGCGAATCTACGATCAGGTACTCCGGAATGCCCGCGAGCCGGTAGAGCTCGACCTTGTCCACCAGATCCGCTTGGCGCGCCTCGGGGCCCGGGGAGACCACCTCGATCAACAGACACGGGCGGACGCCTTCTGTCTTCACCCGGAAGCTCGTCCGCCTGCGCTTCGGGCGGAGCCCGCGCACCACCGAGACGTCCGGCGAGGGAGCCGGCCGGCGAGGCAGCAAGTAATGCTTCATGTCGTGGAAGACGCGCGCATCCGCCTGTCGCCGGAAATGATTCCTCAAGAGACTGGCGATTTCTCCGGCTGTGATGTCGTGCCACTCTCCCTGGGTCATCGTGTCCCCGAGCTGCGGATCGAGAAACAGCTCCCGCGTCAACGGAAGCTCCAGGAGCTCCAAGCGGCCATCGGGGCGCCTGACCCAGCGGGAGAGCGTGGGCTCCTCCATGGTCTCGTCGTCTGAGACCTCATGCTCCGGCGTCCCCGTCAGCGTCTTCCAGGCAGGCTCGGCCATGCCCCGAGTATAGGGAGTCTCCCGAGATCCGTCAAAGATATCGTGCGGGGACGACAATGGGAAGTATGAAAGGGCTGGAGGAAGAAATCTCAGCGCTGCTGACGAAAACCATCGTAGGGAGCGCCGCCGCCCCGCCCCGGGTTGAAAACCCGGGGCTACGAATGGCTGTCCCTGGCGGGACAGAGAGGCATGTCCAATCCACACGGGACCCCCTCCGTCCCATCGGGACGGCCATTTCTAGCCCCGGATTTCAATCCGGGGTGGCGGACCCTCACCCCGCCATCAACCCGTGGATCTCCCCTCCAACGAAATCGATCCGCAGTGCCTGCGGCGAGGCGGGGAGGCCGGGCATGCGAAGGATGTCTCCGAGGAGGAGGACCACGAAGCCGGCTCCGGCCGACAGGATGAGCCGGCGGACCGTGATGTCGAACCCCTCGGGACGCCCGACGACGTTCGGGTTGTCGGTCAGCGAGGCCTGGGTCTTGGCGACGCAGAGGGGGAGCCCCTCGGCGCCGAGCTTGCGGATCAGCTTGAGGTCCTTCTCGGCCTCGATGGCGAAGACCACGTTGGTGGCTCCGTACATGGCGCGCGCGATCTTCTCCATCTTCGTGGGGATCGGCTCGGAGAGCTCGTAGAGCGGCCGCAGGGGCGAGGGCGTCGCCTCCGCCTGGTCGACCACCGCCCGGGCCAGCTCGACCGCTCCGTCGCCTCCCCGGCTGTAGTGATCCGCGAGGACGCAGGTCACGCCGACCCCGGTACAGGCGCGGCGCACGACCTCGATCTCGTCGTCCGCATCCGTGGCGAAGCGGTTCAGGGCCACGACCACCGGCTTGCCGAACGCCTGGGCGCTCTCGACGTGCTTGAGCAGGTTGCCGACCCCGCGCTCGACCGCGGCCGGATCGGGGTTGGCCAGAGTATCGTTCGGCACCTCGCCGTGCCTCTTGAGGGCGCGGACCGTGGCCACGATCACCACCGCCGACGGGTTCAACCCGGCGGTCCTGCACTTGATGTCGAAGAACTTCTCCCCTCCGAGGTCGAAGGCGAAGCCGGCCTCGGTGACCACCCAGTCGGCGTGCGCGAGGGCCATCTTGGTGGCGATCACCGAGTTGCAGCCATGGGCGATGTTGGCGAACGGGCCGCCGTGGACGAAGGCCGGCACACCCTCGATGCTCTGCACAAGGTTGGGCATCAGGGCATCCTTCAGGACCACCACGAGCGAGCCCACGATCCCGAGGTCGGCGACGGTGACCGGATCCTGCTTCGCGGTGAGGCCGAGGAGCAGGCGGTCGAGGCGGGCGCGCAGGTCGTCGGCGTCCTCGGCCAGGCAGAGCGACGCCATCACCTCGGAAGCCGCGGTGATGTCGAACCCGGTCTCCCGCGGTACCCCTTCGATCGGACCGCCCAGCCCGATGATCATCCGGCGCAGCGAGCGGTCGTTCATGTCCATCACCCGCTTCCAGAGGATGCGCCGGGCGTCGATCCCCAGCGCGTTGCCGTGCTGGAGGTGGTTGTCGAGCAGCGCGGCCACCAGATTGTTGGCGGTGGTGATGGCGTGGAAGTCGCCGGTGAAGTGGAGGTTGATGTCCTCCCCCGGGACGAGGACGGATTTGCCGCCGCCGGTCGCTCCCCCCTTCATGCCGAAGATCGGCCCCAGGGAGGGCTCGCGGAGAGCGATGCACACCCTCTCGCCGATCTTCGCGAGCCCCTGGGCGAGGCCGATCGAGGTCGTGGTCTTCCCCTCTCCCGCGCTGGTGGGCGTGATGGCTGAGACCAGCACGAGCTTGCCGGGCGGCCGTCCGGATTCCCGGGCCTCCAGGCGGATCTTGGCCTTGTCATCTCCATAGGGGACCACGAAGCGGCGATCGATCCCGAGGTCGCGTGCGACGTCGAGAATGGGGCGGGGCTGGCTCATGCAGTAGGTTCTCCTTGCGGTAGCCGATGGCGTCAACTGCCCGATGGCGCGGGAGATGGTATAGGAAAGGACGCGCCTATGTCCGCGGCAGCCGCACCTCGAACCGTGCCCCGCCGTCCGGGCGGTTGTGTGCGGCAACCGAGCCGCCGTATCCCTCGGCGATCGCCTTGACGATGGCGAGCCCCAGGCCGGTGTGGCCGTTGCGCGCCTGCGGCTCCCCCGGGCGCCAGGTGAAGAAGCGGTCGAAGATTCGCTCCCGGTGCTCCTCCGGGATGCCCGGGCCGCGGTCCTCCACCCTCACGACCGCCTCCTCCGGCCCGCCGGAGAGCTCGACCGTCACCGCGCCGCCGGGCGGCGAGAAGCCGGCGGCGTTGTCGAGGAGGTTCTCGAAGACCTGCGCCAGGCGGTCCGGAGAGGCCACCGTGCGGACCGGCTCGGCGGGAGCCCGGAGCTCGATCTGGACGGCGTCTCCGGCCCGCAGGCGGAAGCTGTCGAGGACCGCCGGCAGGAGCTCCCTGAGGTCCACCGGACCGGCGGGCTCGGCCTCCAGCCGGGCGTCGATGCGGCTGATCTCCCGCACGCTGGAGAGGAGGTGCTCCATGCGGGCGACCTCCCGCCAGGCGACCTCCAGGAAGCGTCGCCGGTCGGCCGGATCGTCGACCTCGTCGAGCATCTCGGTGGCGGTGCGGATCGAGGCGAGCGGGTTCTTGAGCTCGTGGGAGACGTCCGAGGCGAACGCTTCGGTGAAGCGCAGGTGCCGTTCGAGCCGGCCGGTCAGCTCCTCCAGAGCGCGCGCGAGGTCGCCGATCTCGTCGCGCCGCCGCGAGCCGCGGAACCGCCCGCGCAGCCGGCCCCGGCGGTCGACGAGCGCGAGGGCCTCGTCGCGCAGCTGCCGGAGCGGCCGGGCGATGGTGGCCGAGACGAGGAGGCTGAGCACCGCCGCCGCGACGACCGCGGCGAGCACCACCCGGAAGATGGCCAGCCGCACGTCATAGAGGGCGAGCAGGATGCGGTACGTCGACTGCGAGACGAGCACCGCGCCCACCACCCGGTCCTCGCTGCGCACCGGGATCGCGCTGTAGAGGGTCACCGAGCGCTGGCCCGCGGTGGGCCGGATGGTGGCGCCGTAGCGGCCCGCGAGCGCCGCGCGCACCTCGGAGCCGAGGAGCGGCGCGCCCAGGGGGTAGACCTTCTCGGTGTCCCGCGGCGGCTCGGGGGGCGCGAAGGGGCGGCTGACCCTCCCGACCAGGCGGTAGAGCCAGGCGCCGAGTCGGTAGAGCGGGTTCTCCCGGGTCCCGGGAGGCGGCTCCGGCAGGCTCTCGTATCTGCCCGCGCGTACAGGAGGAGCTGGGCGCGCGGGCACCAGCCGCGCGGAATCGGCGAGCAGGTTTCCCCGGGCATCCACGATGCGGAGCCGCGACTCGGTCCTCCCTTCCAGGCGGCGCAGCAGCGCCCTGGCCGTGGCCGCTTCGAGCTCGCCCTGGCCGGCGAGCGCCGCGGCGACCAGGCGGCCCTGTTGCACCATGGCCCCCTCCTGCGCCTCCAGGAGCTCGCTCTCGTAGACCTCCAGATAGAAAAAACCGGCGGCCGGCAGGAAGACCAGGAGAACGTTGAACAGCAGGAGGCGGACCGAGATCCGGGCCAGGAAGCGCATCAGCCTGCTCCGAACAGCGATCGCGGCGCGCCCACCCCGGGTTGAAACCCGGGGCTGGAAAATGGCTGTCCCTGCGGGACAGAGAGGGGCTGATGCGCATCGCCTCCGTCCTGAAGGGACGGCCATTGGTAGCCTCGGGTTTCAACCCGGGGTGGGGCGGTGGCCGCGCGGGTATGAGGAGCTCTCCCGTCCAAAGCTCAGCCGCCCTGCCGGAAGCGGTAGCCGAGGCCGTAGACCGTCTCGATCCCGTCGAAGGACGGGTCCGCTTCCACGAGCTTCCTGCGCAGCCGCTTGATGTGGCTGTCGATCGTCCGGTCGCTCGCGTAGGCGTCGTGCGGATAGGCCTCCTCCAGGAGCTGAGCCCGGGTCTTGACGTGCCCGGGATGGCGGACCAGCGCCTGGAGCAGGTTGAGCTCGGTGACCGTGAGCGCGAGCGGCGCCCCCTTCCAGGCCGCCTGGTACCTCCGCAGGTCGAGGCGCAGCGGACCGGCCTCGAGAACGCGCTCCTCGCCGCCGTCCGGCTCGCGCGAGAGCGCGGCGCGCCGCAACAGGACCTTGACCCGCGCCGCCAGCTCGCGCATCGAGAACGGCTTGCACAGGTAGTCGTCCGCTCCCAGCTCCAGGCCGAGCACGCGATCGATCTCCTCGTCGCGCGAGGTGAGGAAGAGGATGGGCAGCCGCTCCGACAGCGCGCGGAGGCGCCGGCAGAGCTCGAGGCCGTCCATCCGCGGCATCAGGATGTCCAGGACGACAAGGTCGGGCAGGCTGCGCTCGAACGCCCGCCAGGCCTCCAGGCCGTCGGCATAGAGCTCGACCCGGTGGCCTTCCCGGCGCAGCGCGAAGCCCACGGTCTCGCGCAGGTTCTCCTCGTCATCCACGAGGGCGATCGAGGCGCCGGTCATGCCAGCAATCTACCGCAACTCGCGGATGACCGGCGGGATGCCACAGTTTCGCCACGATCTTTGCGCTCCCTTCCATGCTTCCGCCCTCACCGGGACGGAGCGCTCTGCTCTGATGGTCGTGTGCCCACAATCTCAGAACGAACCGGGAGGACGAGAAAATGATCGGAGAGACTCCTGTCGCCGCCGCGGCCCCTGCCCAGCGGCGGCTCCTGCGCGATTCGGTGCTGTTCAAGATGTTCGTGATCGGGCTGCTGATGCTCGCCCTGCTCATCCCCCTGGTCATGGTGAGCGGCCTGATCTCGGAGCGGCAGGCGCGGCACGACCAGACCGCCGCCGAGGTCGCCAAATCCTGGGGGATGGAGCAGACCCTGGGCGGTCCGGTGCTCCGGGTCCCCTATCTGGTGCACGGGAAAGACGCGGACGGCAAGAGCTGGACCGCGACCCTGCAGGCCACCTTCCTTCCCGAGCAGCTGGCGGTCGACGGCCAGGTGGTCCCCGAGAAGCGCAGCCGCGGCATCTTCGAGGTGGCGGTCTACCGCGCCCATCTCAATTGGAAAGGGACGTTCCGGCGCCCGAGCTTCGCGGCCTGGGGTGTCGCCGAGCAGGACGTGCGGTGGAACGAGGCCGAGCTGTCCTTCGGAGTGCCCGACATGCGGGGCCTCCGCCACGGGGTGCGGGTGACCTGGGCAGGGCAGGGGCTGGACCTGGCCCCGGGCGGCTCGGCCGAAGGAATGTGGAGCCGCGGCCTGCGCACGCCGGTGCCCGGCCTGGCCGGCGGCGAGGCGGGGCAGACCTACCCCTTCGCCTTTGATCTGGTGCTGGACGGCAGCCGGTCGCTCAAGTTCCTCCCCCTGGGCCGGCAGACGACCGTGAAGCTCCGCTCGCCGTGGCCGGACCCGAGCTTCACCGGCGCCTATCTGCCTGAATCCCGCCGGGTGGGGAAGGCCGGCTTCGAGGCCGCCTGGAGCGTGCCGTACTTCGGGCGGAGCTATCCGCAGCAGTGGCGCTTGGCCGAGGAGGCGGCGAAGGTCGCGCCGCAGGAAGCCCTCGACGCCTCCGCGTTCGGCGTCGACCTCTTTCTGCCGGTCGATGCCTACCAGAAGACGGAGCGCTCGTTGAAGTACGGCATGCTCTTCCTGCTGCTCACCTTCCTCACCTTCTTCCTGTACGAGGTGTTCAACCCGTTCTCGCTGCATCCGCTGCAATACCTGCTGGTGGGGGCGGCGCTCGTGCTCTTCTACCTGCTGCTCCTGTCGCTCTCGGAGCACGTGCCGTTCGGGCTCGCCTACGCGGTCGCTTCGGCGGCCACGGTCGGGCTGATCGGCGGCTATGCGGCGGCGATCCTGCGCGGGAGGATGCGGGCGCTCGGGACGGCGGCGGCGCTGGCGGCCCTCTACGGCTACCTGTACGTGCTGCTCCAGGCCGAGGACTACGCCCTGCTCCTCGGCTCGGTCGGCCTCTTTGCGATCCTTGCCCTGGTGATGTTCGTCACGCGACGCATCGACTGGTACGCGCCGCGTCCGGGCGGCGGTTCCCCCTCTCCCGGGCGGGTGTGAGTGCGTGTGGGAGAGGGGGCCAGGGGGTGAGGGTCTACTCGCCGGAGGAGTCGCCTTCGCAGTCGAGGAGGTCGTCGTTGTTGATGACCCAGCCCTGCTGGTCGCCACAGATGTCCACCCCGGAGACGACGCACTCATCACCGTCCTCGTCGACGAGCTTCACGTCGTAGCTGTCGCAGGGGACACCTTTCAGAGTGAAGGTCTCTCCCGTGCCGATCACCTGGTTGCCGAGCTGATCCGGCCCCCACTTGTCGGTGTCCACGGAGGACAGAAAGAACTGGTGGATCTCCCAGTCCGACTTGTTCTTGACGATGACGTTGCTCTTCTGCGCGTGGGCGGTCGCAGGGATCAGCAGGGCGACGGCGCACACAGCTCCGGCGATGGCCGCAATGGACTTCTTCATCGAACGCTCCTTTCCGGGATAGCGGACCTCATCCTATCACAGGTGGTCTTTACCCCGGATGTCCGGTCCGGCCGGTCCGTTTCTCGAGCGACGGCTACCCCGCCGGCTTCTCCGTCCCTGCCTTCCGCAGGTCGGGCCGCAGCAGGTCGATTTCCTTGTAGGGGATGACCTCCGCCGGGCCGAGTTTCTTCTGGAGATCGGGGAGGAACGCCCCCGCGTTGCCGGCCACGACGATGAGCGCGGAGCCCGGATGGATCCGCCGCTCGGCGAAGCTCTGCACCTGCCCGGCGGTCACCGCGTCGATCCGGCCGCGGTAGCTCTCGATGAACTCGCGTCCCAGACCGTACTTGAGCGCTTCCAGGACCTTGTTGGCGATTCCGCCGGGCGTCTCGATCTCCAGAGGGAACACCCCGCTCAGATAGGTCTTGCGCGCCTCGAGCTCGGCCGCGGGGACCGGCGCCTTGGCCAGAGCCTCGATCGTGTCGAGCATCACCTGCAGGGCCTCGACCGTCGACTCCGTCTTGGTGAAGGTCGAGGCGCTGAACGGACCCGGCTGGACCGCCTTCAGGAACGAGCTGCTCGCGCCGTAGGAGAGGCCCCGTTTGTTGCGCACCTCCTGGTAGAGACGCGCGCTCGGGCCGCCGCCCAGGACCGAGCTGTAGACCTCGGCCGCGAAGTAGTCCGGATCGGTGAAGGCCACTCCGATCTGGCCCACCCGGATCTCGCTCTGCACGGCGTCCGGCATGTCGATCACGACGATCCGGTGCTTGTCGCCCGAGGCGGCGGCGACCTTCGGGATTTCGTGGTCCTCCCCCCGCGCCCAGGAGCCGAAGGCGCGTTCCACCCGCGCGACGGCATCGGCGGCCTTCACGTCGCCCACCACCGCGAGGATCGCCTCGTTGGGCAGGTAGTGCTCGCGGTGGAAGGCGACCAGGTCGTCGCGGGTGATGGCGCGGACCGACTCCGGCGTCCCGTCCTCCGGCAGACCGTAGGGATGATCGGCATAGACCGCCCGTTGGAAGGCGGAATCGGCAAGGTAGGCGGGGTCTTCCTGCTGCACCTGCAGGTTGTTCAGGGACTGGCGCTGCCAGCGCTCCAGCTCCTCGGCCGGGAAGCTGGGGTGGAGGATCACATCGGAAAACAGGTCGAGACCGAGGTCGAGCTGGTCCGAGGTCACCTGCAGCACGGCGCCGGCCGAGTCCCAGCTCCCGTAGGTGTCGAGGCTTCCTCCGATCGAGTCGATCGCCTGGGCGATCTGCTGCGCCGAGCGGGTCGTGGTCCCCTCGTGCAGCAGCTGCGCGGTCGCCGACGGCAGGCCGGCTTTGGTCGAGGGCGTGAACGCCTTGCCTGCGCGGACGAGCATCTCGATCGTGACCGACGGCGTCTCGTGCTGCTCGATCACGACGACCCGGAGCCCGTTGGCCAGCGTTTTCTCCTCGAAGGCGGGGAAGTGAATCTCCCGGGCCGGCTGGACGGGCGGGTACGGCTGTTTCTTCTTCATGGTCTCCTGGGCCTGTTGCGGGGCAGGCGGTGGCGCCGCGGCGCCGAGGACGGTCGCCTGGAAGATCAGGACCAGGGCGGCGGTCGAGAGCATCGGATTCTTCATGGCTTCTTCACCTCGCTCGGCCGCATCGTCTCCGGCAGCATGGTGACCACCGTGCGGTTCTCAGGACGGAAGTACTTGCGCGCCACGTTCTGCACATCGGCGGCGGTGACCTTCTGATATTTCTCGAGCTGCTGGTTGACCAGGCGCCAGTCGCCGAGGATGACGCTCGCGTGCCCGATCGAGACCCCCTTGTCGTTGACCGCCTGGCTCTGGAAGACCTGGCCGGCGATGAGCTGGTTCTTGGCCTTGTCGAGCTCCTCGGGCGAGACCGGTTGGCTCTGCAGCCGCGCGATCTCCTCCTCCAGCGACTTCTCCCCCTCCTCGGCCGTATGCCCCTGCTGCAGGACCGTGAAGAAGAAGAAGACTCCGGGATCCTCCAGCGTGATCGCCTCGCCGCCGGCCTGGAGAGACATCTGCTGCTCATAGACCATCTTGCGGTACAGGCGCGAGCTCTGGCCGTCGGAGAGGATCCGGCTCGCCACCTCCAGGGAGTAGAGGTCGGGATGGCCTTCCTGGGGGACGTGATAGGTGAGGATCACGGCGGGGAGCGGCGTATTGGCGTGATAGTCGACCACCCGGCGCTCGCCCGTCTGGGCCGGCTCCTGGGGGATGTCGCGGGGGATCTCCTTCGCCTTGGGGATGGGGCCGAAGTACTTCTCGATCCAGGCCAGCGCCTGCTGCGGATCGAAGTCGCCGGCGAGGACGAGCGTCGCGTTGTTGGGCACGTAGTAGGTGGCGTGGAACGCGCGCACGTCGTCGATCGTGGCCGCGTCGAGATCGGCCATGCTGCCGATCGACAGGATCTTGTACGGATGGGTGGTGAAGGTGTTGGCCATGACCACCTCGAAGAGGCGGCCGAAGGGCGGGTTGTCGACCCGCAGCCGGCGCTCCTCCTTGACCACGTTGCGCTCGGAGAGGAAGTTGGCCTCGGAGACGTCGAGGGCGCGCATGCGGTCGGCCTCCATCCACAGCAGCCGTTCCAGGTGGTTGCTCGGGAAGACCTCGAAATAGAGGGTGCGGTCGAAGTCGGTGGTGGCGTTGTAGCGTCCGCCGATCGACTGGATGTAGTCTCCCATCTCGCCGGAGGCGAGGTTCTCCGAGCCCTTGAACATGATGTGCTCGAAGAGGTGGGCGAAGCCGCTCCGCCCCGCGGGATCGTTCTTCGAGCCGACGTGATACCAGACCTGGAGGGAGACGGCGGGGACGGAGTGGTCCTCGTGGAGGAGGATCTTGAGGCCGTTGGCGAGCTGGTGCTCGCGCACCGCGAGCTGGGGAGGCTGGATCCGGAGCGGTGCCGCGCCGCCGAGCGTGGGGACGGCGGCAGCGGCCAGCGCGAGAGCCGGCCAGGTGATGATTCGTTTGCGCATCCCGGGATCTTATGTTGAGAGGGAGGGGGAAGGGGAGGCCCCCTGCTAAAATACCGCCCAGCCGCCGGAGTGGCGAAATGGCAGACGCAGGAGACTTAAAATCTCCCGCCGCAAGGCGTACGGGTTCGAGTCCCGTCTCCGGCACCATGAGCAAAATCTATAACTTATAGGAACTCCGTTGGAGGAGAAATGGCTCAGAGCTACGGAAGTGCGTCGACATGGTCCAGTCTGGCCGAGCTGCTCCAAGTCCGGGCCTGCGGAAGGGCTCGCAGTCCGGTTGTAAAAGTTACCCGAAAGGATGGGAATGAAGGCCGGGCGCCCTTCTGTTGGAGGTGCCAGGATGGATAACTTCGGGAAGATCTCTACTAGGGAAGTCCATGTCTGAGTTTTACCTGCCGCAGTAATCCACTGTCCAGAAGTTCCATAGTGTTCTAGTGCCAGTCAGGCCAGTCTGTCGTTGAACGTGTGCTGATCCGGCATGCGCGCCCGCGGTGTACGCGCCGGGGCGGTGCCGGAGTGTCGCCGGAGATGGGAATGAGCGGAGAAGAGCAGGATATCACTGGAATGGCGCGCGGGCTCCTGGAGCCTCTCGCGGAGGCTGATTCCGATCTCCGCCCTCTCCCGGGCGGTTCCTGGAGGCTGTGGAAGACGCTGGTCCTCCGTGGCGCCGGCTTTTCCGCCGAGGCCGTCCTGCGGCTTGCATCGCCTCTGGGTGCGGCGGCAGCCGCCGAAGTCTCGCGCCGGCTGGAAGTGGAGCGTGCGGCGGCGGTGGAGGCTTTGCGCGCGGTCCATGCCGCCCTCGACGATCTGCGGCTCCGCCAGGCCTGGGAGGACAAGGAGCGGCGTCGTCCTCTGATGAAGGCGATGCAGGCACTGACCGAGGGCAAGCTGCCGAAGGACGTGAACGACCCGGCCTGCGCGGCGGCGTTCGCCGCTCAGCGCGCGGCACGTGCGGCTCTCGAGGCTTCCCGCGCGGCGCTCGCGGAGGTCTACTCTGCCGAGTCTCTGCGCATCGCGCGCGAGCTCGAGCGGGTAGCCGCTGACGACAGGTTCCGCGAAGCCGTGGCCTGGCAGAACCGCCATGCCGTCGAGACCGCTCTCGATGCCCTCGTCCGCCAGACCGCCGAGCCGGGCCGCAGGAGCTCACAGCGGCGCCAGCACGAGGAGCTGGTGGCGAGCTATCT